>NZ_JBHTJF010000018.1:0-520 GCF_042675605.1 Savagea faecisuis | reverse complement strand
ATTGCGCTATGTATTCACGCAAGTGTACTATTCCATTACGAATAGTGGGTTCCCCCATTCGGAAATCTTCGGATCAACGCTTACTTACAGCTCCCCGAAGCATATCGGTGTTAGTTCCGTCCTTCATCGACTTCTAGTGCCAAGGCATCCGCCATGCGCCCTTGTTCACTTAACCTAAACTTCCAATAAGCTTCGCATGACGTCGTCAGCCGCATGTCACTCGTCAGTTACGTAGCGAACTACGCGCCTTCCTCGTTCCATTTGCTTCCTAGTCCTGCTCGCTTCTTGAAACTTTATCAAATTGTTAATAAACTTCGTATTCCGTCGTCAACTTCCCATCATTCGGCGGTCACGTAGCGAACTACGCTCCCTTCTCATTCTGTTCGTTTCCTAGGACTACTCGTTTCTTACCAATTTTTTGATTTGAAATGTGGTGTGCGGGGGTATGATATCCGCGCCTGCATTTCGGAATGCTCTTTATAGCGATATAAAGAAGACATTCTTGTATTACTCGGTTTGT
>NZ_JBHTJF010000017.1:0-23021 GCF_042675605.1 Savagea faecisuis | reverse complement strand
AATTTGATAGATTACAGATAATTCAGATTATAGTGCTGCGTTGAATTATTTTAATGCGACGCTAGTGATGCTCATTGTAATAAAATTGTTGGTTTATTTGAATGGTAAAATCTTCAATGAATGTCCCGTCATTATTTACAAGAACATCCCTAATAATACCATCCTGCAGGCGTCCATTATTCCAAATGCCTTCTCGAGAGATGTAGAGGTGGTCTCCAATATCATCGAAATATTCAATGCCTTCCCCATTCTTTTGATAATTCTTCCATTTACCTTTATATAGAGGTATACCTTGATTATATAAAATTGCCCACCCTTCACGAATACCTTTATTATCCACAAAAGCATGACAAACTTGCTCACCAATATGATTATAGACAATTGCTTTGCCTTCTTTATCGTATTCTATGATTTTATTACCATCTTGTGAGAAATATTGCATTTTTTTCTTTCCCTCTTGTACATAATCATACTTTTTTAAAATAGAAAGTAGATTTTCATTCATCATTTCAAAGAAATCTATTGGCTCTGATACTTCATATTTATATTGAGTATAAGGAGGAATCATAATATATGATATTAATTTATCAACATGTAAGCGTATATCACCTATTTCATCTTCCTTTTCATGTTCGACTAAACGTTCTAGTTCTTTTAATATTTTATGAAGAAGGATAATATCTTTTTCATCTAGTCCTTCAATATCTGTAATCGCTTCAAAATGTTTTTCAGAAATTCGAATAAAATGATAATCTTGCTCTTCATATAGATCGAGTCTTGAGAGTGCGTGGATTTCTTTCAGTGATGCAACTAATGTGGAGAACAAAGCATGCCTAGCTTGATTTTTTGCTTGTATTTCTTTCTCCTTCTCACTGCGTTTTTGCATCCAATAAATGGAAAATGCAACTAATGTTGTTGCTTCGATTGAAAGAATAGTTAAGTATGTTGACTGATCCATTGTAAAATGTTGAATAACTTTTCGGATTGTCTCATTTGGAAATGTACTAAATGCCCAATCAATCAGGTTACTAAAAAGATTTAATAATAACGGTAATAATAAAGCAGCCAGTATAGCAAATAATATTGTGGTATTTCGTTTCAAACAGTCTCACCTCATTTATTATTTTAATGATATCATGAATGGTAAAATATAGGTATGTAACAAAGTGGACCTATTAGAATACTCGTTTCCTGTTATTCATGCTATTCTGAAAATTAGCTAATGTTCGAGTGTTGTGTTGTATTATTTATTAGGAAATTCGTTGTAGACTCATTTAAATTTCCTTGAAAATACAGAAATAAAATTCCTTACTTTTATATATTGTTTGGAAAAAATAAAAAAGTCCATTAGCTGTATCTGCATTGAAGTCGAAAACGCTCAATTTTATCCAAAATAATTAAATATGGTTTACATAGACAATTTGTTAAATAAGTAAGTGAGATTTTTAAGTGACCTTTTGACATTGCTCCTTGATAAGTGTGGAATCAGATGATTTTGAAGGCAAATTTTTAGTTTTGGGAATTATTTTTTAGAAAGATCGTTTTACTCTTGCCAGTTTGTTTTAAATTTTTTATAATAAGAACAAGCGTTCCTTTTTATTCCTCGGTTGAAGTGGTGATTCCAAATGATAGAATCGGCTAATTTGGATATTCATTCGTTTGGGAACGGACTTTATTGATATTCTCACAACTAAAACTCGTGGTATAATATGGATATATATGGCTGTTTGAAAAGAGATATAGGTGGTTTTTGTCTAAAAAAGAGTGAGAAAGTCGAAGTCATCCCAAATGCAACAGAGGAGATGATGAGATGAGTAAACGTGCTTTACGGCGAATGCCATTAGAGAAGTTAATGGATTTAAAAGTGGATTATGCGTTTAAACAATTGTTTGGAAGCGAGAAAAATAAAGAAATTACGGTCGTATTTTTGAATGCGATTTTACAAAAGACAGGTCGCGACACGATTCGAGAGGTCGTTTTTATCGACCAAGAAGTCGGCGGGCAATTTGTAGAGGATAAGCAATCGCGTTTAGATATCGTCGTCCGCACTCAAACGGGTGATTTCATTAATGTTGAGATGCAGTTATCGAATCAAAATGACATGGTGAAGCGTACGCTTTATTATTGGTCGCGATTGTTTTCCGAACAGTTACGTCGAGGCGAAGTGTATCAAGATTTGCGCCCGACCATTACGATTAACATTTGTGATTTTACATTGTTTTCGCAAACGGATTATTATCACAGTACGTATCACTTATATGAAGATACGGTACTGAAACGACTTCATCCTGAAGATGACGTACTTGAAATTCATTTCATCGAGATGAAGAAGTTCATTCAAGCGTGGCATGAGGAAACCATTGATCCGTGGGATGATCTTTTAGTGCGATGGCTCTTATTGTTAGGAATGGTCGATGCAAGGAAGCAACGTGTGTACGATGAAATTTATAAAGAATTGGAGGCGTTAGCAATGAAAGACGAACGTTTAATGGAAGCATTCGAGGCATGGGACGAATTGAGCGCCACTCCTGAAATGAGAATGGCTTACACTTCACGACTCAAAAATATTTTAGATATAGAGTCGAAGCTGCGCTATGCGATGACGAAAGGTAAAGAAGAAGGAAGAATAGAAGCAAATAAAAATATCATTTTCAATGGTTATCGCAATGGGTTAGATGTCGCTACGTTAAGTATGTTGACAGGGTATCGTGAGCAAGAGGTTGAAAGAATTATAGAGTCGTTTGAAAAAGAAACAGAGTAAGCAGTGATCGCTTGTCAATTGTTCATAACAAAATCTTCGAGTTTATTGGATAGGAGGGGCGGTTAGCGATGAAAGATGAACGTTTGATGGAAGCATTCGAGGCATCGGATGAATGGAGCACAACTCCTGAAATGAGAATAGATAACATTTTACGACTAAAACCTATTTTAGACGCCGAATCTAAGCGACGATACGCGATGGAGAAAGGAAAAGAAGAGGGTAGAAGAGAAGGTAGAGCAATAGGTATAAAAAAAGGGAGAGAAAAAGTTATAAAAGAGGTCATCCGCAAAGGGTATGAAAATGGTATAGATCTCTCTACGTTGAGTATGTTGACGGGCTATAGTGAACAAGATGTTCAAGCGGTTATTCAATCTTTTCAAAAGGAATACAATAAAAATGATTAAATTATTTCGCTTTTGAGGTAAAATTCAGGTGTAATGGAATTAGAATGAGGGGGTGACGGGGTGAAGGTTGTTTTAAGTCATAGAGAGCCGAGCGTGCAGAGGGTGAGTCATCCGTATGTGACGGAGAAGACGGTGACGTTTCAGCCGAAGCAAGGGGATCGTATTCAAATCGGAGCTCAAGCGCGTCAATTGTTTGATTCTTCAAAAAGTCAATCGAATGTGATGGAGCAGTTGATGAAGAAGCGGGAGCAAATTCAAGAAATGCGGAGCAACTTGATTGAACGGACGTTGGAAAAAGGGATGGATTTGTCGGTCATCAAAGAACAGTTGAAAGAAATCGACAAGCAAATTCAAGACGTCGAAATGAACATGTTGAAGCAGCAGATGAAAGAGCGAGAGCAAGCATTGGAAGAATTGAAGAAAGAAAAGGAAAAATCGCAAGAGAAAAAGTCGGAGGAAACGACAGACAGGCTTATTGAACATGGCGTTTCACTCGATCAAATGCAATTGTTGAATCAGTCCAAAAGCATACTCGACGGCGAACGCAATACGATTAAAATTGAACTCGAGTTAGATGCCCACCGCTTCTGGGATGTCGACCCGACGGCAGAATCGAAAGGGAAAAAGCTCGCGAACCTCGACAAGCGCATTTCTGACATAACCGATCAGCTTGGCGAGCGTTTAGGTGAAATGTTACCACGTGATGAAGAAGAGAGATGACATTAGCATTTCTCTTTATCAAAGGATTTAAAATAAAAAACGTATGAAATCAAATGACTAGTTTGATTTCATACGTTTTTTTTATTATCGAATGGTGATAATTTTTACAAATAAATATAAGTTGATTGAAACTAGAATGGCATAAATAAACATTGATTTAAAAGCTTTTATGTTATTTTTATTTTTCTTATAATGATAAAAATAATTAATATAAATAATAATTATTGACAATATTATCTTATATTGATAATATTCATAATATATTCAAGGAGGTGAAGTTGTGGAAACGTTAATTTTGACAGCGTATTCAAAGGCTCCACAAGGGACGTCAATGTACGAAGAATTTAAACATTTAGGTGTTGTTTTAGAAATTGATAAAGAAAATCATATAATTATGAACGTAGAGTTTACCTTTATTACACAATTAGCAAATGATTACTTTAAACGTCTTTTAATTGGAAAAAACATTTTAATAGATTATGAGAATATACTTAATTTAATTAAGGAAAATTATGTTGCGACATCTCGACAAGCTGTTATTGTAGCCTTACGTTTGGCGATTCAAAGATATGTAGAATTATGTAAAAATCGCACCACATTCCTTCCTAGAAAAACATTTTAAGTCATCGGACGGAGAGGAAGATTGTGAGTGATTCAGCCTTTTAAGCTAGGATATGTTGTGCTGAAAGTTCAAGATTTGCCGAAAGTATCAGAATATTACGAATTTGTTATGGGTTGTACATTGCAAGAAGTTAGTGAGGACGGATCTCGTTATTACAGTGTTGGAAATGAGCATTACAGTATTATTTTAAAAGAAGCAAGGGAGAGCGAATTATCGACATTCAGTTTTCAAATTGAAGAAGACATTAGTTTAAGTGAAGCACAACGTATATTAAAACAACATGGAATTGAAAGTGACCTTGTCACAGATCATGAACATTATTTAGCAGAAGCACTTCGTTTTCAAGATGTTGATGGATATACAGTAGAACTTTTTCACCGGATGGATTCGAATAAAAGTGGCTATAAAAGAGAAGGCATAGCGCCTATTAAATTGGGACATATCGCATTAGGTTCTTTACATCCTGAGCGTGCTACAAAGTTTTACCAAGAAGTTTTAAACTTTTCATTTACTGATCGAATCGGAGATAAAGCTACATTCCTAACGTGTAACACAGATCATCACGTATTAAATATTTCGAATTTCGGAGAAAGAATGTTGCATCATATCGCTTTTGAACTTATTGATAGTAGTCATCATGTTCGGAGTGCAGATTGTTTAGCACAAAAAGATATAGCTACATTTTGGGGACCGGCTAGACATACAGCAGGGCACAATTTAGCAAGTTACCACCACGATCCGGAAAAGAATGTTATCGAACTTTATACAGATATGGATTACTACATTAAGCAATTAAATATGTTTGAAGCGAGACCGTGGCATTTGGATAACCCTCAAATCCCAAAAATATGGGATCATAATTGTGTATGGCAAACAGAATTTGAGAAAACAATTTTAGCAGGAGTGCTTGAAAAAAAGCAATGGAAGGAAGAGGAGAAAGCATGAAATTTTTATCATATAAATATAAAGGACAAACAAGTTTTGGTTGGACGGAAGACGAGGAAAACGTATACGATTTAAAAAAAATTCACAATGAAGCATATTCATCATTGAAAGATTATATCGCTTCAAAGGAGTGGGGAGAAACATTAGATAAAACGGAAGCGATTCCAATGGAAGATATTCAGTTATTACCAGTTATTCCGAACCCAGATAAAATTATTTGTGCAGGTGTGAATTATGACGAACATCGCCTAGAAACAAAACGAGAAACATTAGCTCATCCAATCATTTTCCTTCGTGTAGCTGAATCACAAGTGGCACATGAAGCGGATGTTATTTTGCCGAAAAACTCAATGAAATTAGACTATGAAGGTGAAATGGCAATTGTTATCGGGAAAGAAGGGCGTCATATTTCTAAAGAAGATAGTTGGGAGTATATTGCGGGTTATTCCGTATATAATGATGTTTCTGTTCGAGACTGGCAACTTCATACTAGTCAATGGGGACCAGGAAAAAACTTTGATGGAACGGGCGCATTCGGTCCTTATTTAATCCCACGTAGTGCGATTCAAGACGGTGAAAACTTGAAATTACAAACGCGATTGAATGGGGAAGTTGTTCAATCTTCTGAGACAGATTTATTACTGTTTACAATTCCAGAGTTGATCGAATATATTTCAGGATTTACGACATTACGGCCTGGAGATGTTATAGCGACAGGAACGCCAGGAGGAGTAGGTTTAAAACGTAATCCCCCATTATTTATGAAAGCAGGAGATGTTGTGGAAGTGGAAGTAGAGAAAATCGGTCTGCTTCGTAATCCAATAGTGGCAGAAAGTGAGTGAATGTCATGGTAGAAAGCAAAAAAGTGGTGATTGTGACGGGGGCTGCAGGAGGTCTAGGACGATGTGTGGCGCATCGGTTTTTAGAACAAGGTCATTGTGTGATGTTAGTCGACCGTAGTGAGAAAGATTTACAAGAACTTGTCTCCTTATGGCGTAGGCATTATGAAGATTACATGTGCATAACTGTTGCGGATGTTACAGATGAAGAACAAGTACAGCAGTACGTTAAGCGAACGTTAGAGACATTTGGTCATATCGACATATTAATTAATAATGCAGGAATTGAAGCGACGAATGCCAAGTTAGTGAATCAAACTCTTGAAAACTATGAACGTGTCATGTCGGTGAACGCGACGAGTACATTTTTGGGAATGAAATATGTATTACCGACCATGATGAAGCAGAATACAGGAAGTATTGTAAATTTAGCATCTACAGTAGGCTATCGTGGATCAGCAGGGATTTCCCCATATTCAGCAGCCAAACATGCTGTTATCGGTTTAACAAAATCAGCAGCATTAGAATATGCTGAGCACGGTATCCGTATTAATGCCGTATGTCCAGGTTTTATTCAAACAGCATTAACAGAAAGATTAGCAAAAGACGGTGTAGATAATGAACAAGATGCAGAAAAAAGATTGCATGCTTTCACGGATCCTATTCCGTTGAAAAGATTTGCGACACCTGATGAAGTAACCAATTTAATTTTCTTTTTAAGTTCAGATATGGCGAGTTATATTACAGGAGCAACTTATGAGATTGACGGTGGCCGAACAGCCCGTTAAACAATAGAGAGACATAAGGGGGATTTCATATGAGAAAATGGTTCATATTTTTAGGAGCACTTGCTCTTTTAGCATTAGTAGGGTGTAGTCCAGATTCAAAAGGTAATGAAAAAGAAAACAAAGAAGATACATTTAAATTAACGTATAATGTTGCTTTCCCGCCAGGAGACGACAATGACGCTGTATCCATTAGCACGGAGCACTTTGCAAAAGAAGTGAAAGAGCGAACGAATGGACGGGTAGAAATTGATGTTTATTTTAGTAGTCAGTTGACTCCTGTCGATCAAATTGTAGAAGGTTTAAAATCAGGAACAATTGATATGGCTTATACATTGCCAGAATACTATGGTGAAAGTTTGCCTACAGGTTTTTATGGTAGCTTACCATTTTTAGGACAAGATATTGATCAATTTATTAGTTTACTAAGGGACGATGGTATAGCTGATATTATGCATGATGAGTTTTTGCAACAAGGAGCTAAAATCTTATTTTATGCCACACCTGGAGAATATGGATTTTTAAGCAATAAACCGATTCGTTCAGTAGCAGATATGAAAGGGCTTTCGATACGTGCTGGAAATTCTTTATGGACACCTTGGTATCAGTCAATGCAAGTCGCACCAGCTAATATTCCAACGACTGATATTTATCAGGCTCTACAATTAGGAACGATTGATGGTTTACCTTATTCTTTGAATACAATTGAATATTATAACTACCATGAGGTTGTAAAGTCGATTACAACAGGACTTCGCGTCAGTGCTTTATCTTCCTCAATGATTAGTGAAAAGACATGGAACAAACTTCCTGAAGAATTACAAAAAATTATATTAGAAGTAGCAGCGGAGACTGAATTAAAAAACATTGAATTTTATAAATCGACAGAGGGTCAGCCACAGAAGTTTGCAGCTGAACATAATGTAGAAGTAAATGAACTGACAGGTGAAGCGTATGAAGAGTTCGTGGAGTCGGGTCAAATTGTTTGGGATGGATTCGCTGATTTAAATGATAATACAGCGAAAATTGCTGACATTTTAAAAGAAAGACTGACACAATAAAGAGCGGATCCGCTCTTTATTTTCTCATAAGGAGGGCTCATCATGTTAAGGAACATATTTTTAGTTATTATAAGGCTGAATTTGATGATGCGTTGGGTAGTCGGAGCTTTATTAGTCATGATGGGAATTTTAGTATCTTATGCTGTCGTCATGCGCTATTTCTTTAATAATCCACCTGTCTGGGCATTTGATTTAACAAGTTGGTTTACAGGATTATCTGTATTTTTAGGAGGTGGCTATGCATTATTGACGAACAGCCACGTACGAGTCGACTTATTCTATGAAAAGTTTAATGAGCGTAATCGACACTGGATTGATATTTTTGGAAACCTATGTGTTTTATTAGTTGTTACGATTTTAGTTTGGAAAGGATCTGAACAAGTTATCCACAATTATAAAATGAATATTATTGCTATGTCTGGATTAAATGTTCATATATGGTTGAAATGGCTGATGGTTCCATTAGGTAGTTTATTATTAGGATTACAAGCAATTGTAAATACAGGAAATCACATCTCGTATTTACTAACAGGTCAACCAATAATCGATATTGAAAGTGAGGTCGTCGACTAATGGATGCAGGGTTAATTGGGTTACTTTTATTTGGAGCATTGTTAGTCGTTATGGCACTTGGTGTACCTATTGCTTTTGGTATGTCAGCAGTATCTATTGTTTTTGGTCTTATTTTTTGGGGTGGTAGTGCAAGTTTAGATGCTTTTAATTTAGGTTCGTACTCAAAAGTTTTAGAATTTACGCTATCTGCGATTCCACTCTATATTTTGATGGCCGCTATTTTACAATATAGTGATATTGCTGAAGATTTATATGATGTCGTATATAAATGGTTAGGGGGAGTTCGCGGAGGATTAGCTGCTGGAACAACTGCCATTTCATCTATTTTTGCAGCGATGGTTGGAATTGCTACTGTAGCAACGGCTACGTTAGGTATGACAGCACGTCCCGCGATGTTGCAAAAAGGCTATGATGATAAGCTTATTATGGGGACGATTATTGCAGGTGGAGCGTTAGGTATTCTAATTCCACCAAGTGTCTTAATGATTATTTATGCTTCAGAAGCTCGAGTGTCAGCAGGAGCAATGTTTATGGGTGGAGTCATACCAGGAGCTTTGGCTGCAATTGTTTTTATCGGTTACGTTTTAATTATTTCATACAAATATCCTGAGAAAGGTCCTGCTATACCTAAAGATCAACGGTTTACTTGGAAAGAAAAATTTCAATCGTTGCGCTCGGTTATTTTACCGGTATCTGTAATTTTAGTTGTTCTCGGTGCCATTTATGGAGGTCTTGCAACACCTTCAGAAGCAGCGGCAATCGGTGTTGTTGGCACAATGATTAGTGCAGGCATTAAAAAGAAATTAACATTTATTAATATGAAAAAAATTGTAACAATGGCAGTCCAATTAAATGCGATGGTCTTGTGGATTGTCGTAGGAGCTGTTGCTTATTCACGTATCGTGACGGTAACAGGAGTTGGACAATGGTTTGCTGATTTTATATTGAGTTTTGATACATCGCCAATTATGATTTTATTAATGATGCAAGTAGTATTTTTCATCTTAGGAATGTTTATTGATCCAACAGCAATTATTTTAATTACAGGTCCTCTATTTTTACCAGTCGTTACAGAGTTAGGATATGATCCTGTTTGGTATGGTGTATTATTTGTTATTAATATGTGTATGGCATACATGACGCCACCGTTTGGATTCAATTTATTCGTCATGCGTGGTGTAGCGAAAGATGTATCAATTAAGACGGTATATGCTTCTGTTTGGCCATTTGTAGGGATGTATGCTTTTATTTTAGCACTCGTCATTGTTTTCCCTTCTCTCGTTCTATGGTTGCCAAGCATTATGAAATAATGGAAAATAGAGAGAAAAGTAGAAAGAGGTGAGGCGTCGTGTCTAGCTTGGATAAAATGTTATCTATTTTAGACTTGTTTTCTGAAGAACGATATTATTGGACGCCAGAAGAAATTGGTGAAAAGTTACAAGTCTCATTGCCGACAGCTTATCGTTATTTGCGGCAATTAACAAGCTCTAGAATGTTAGTGAATGAAAATGGACATTATGCATTAGGTCCTCGAGTAATGGAGTTAGACTCTTTAATGCGAAGAGGAGATGTCGTTGTAAAATATTCGAAAGGTCCGATGCATGAAATTTTAAAATTAACGGGTTGCGATGTTATTTTAAGCAAAATTTATGAAGATCGTGTTCTTGTCAATTATATTGCGACAAATAGTGAAGAGAAATCAATTGTTACGTATACGAGAGGACGAGCGCATCCTTTATTTGAAGGAGCGAGTGCCAAAGTGTTACTAGCGAATTTGAGTCGTTATAGGAAAGAAAAAATTTATGAAATGCATAGTGAACGTATTTCGGAAATTCAAATGGGAGATTCTTTATCCGAGTTTCTTGAATACTTAAGCAAAATAAAACGGCAAAATTATTATGTATCTCATGAAGAGATTGATCATAATGTGTCAGGGATTGCTGTGCCGCTAGTAATGGATACTGAAGTGCTCGGTGCACTTTCAATTGCATTACCAACCCAACGCTTCGATTTTTATAATGAAGAGAAAATGTTGGAAATACTTTGGCAAACAGCGGAACAAATTAAGGGGAAAATCGTAACATATACTGCTTAATATTAAAAGGATAAAGCAAAGATTCCCTATAATTGATTAGTAGAAAAATACTTTTTATTCTTTTGAATAGACAGTATTTTTTTACGTCCTTATATGAGAATTATGTTATAAGGGGACTATCTTTACAATTCATTCATTTACATTTCTCATCTATTGCCGATAGTAAATAAGAAGGAGTGAATTATAGATGATGAAAGTAGCGTTAGATTATCCACAAATGCGCGCACCTCAAGTGAGTCGTTCGGTCGTGCCTCAGACAACGATTTCGGTTGCGTCACAGCAAAAGAAAGATTCTTTATCAATCGGTCAACAAGCACGTCAATTGTTCGAATCTTCGAATAAGGCATCGAATCAAATGGAGTCTTTCATGAAGCGAAGAGAGCAGTTACAAGAAATGCGTAGTAACCTCATTGAGCGCACGTTAGAAGGTGGTCAAAACTTATCGGCGATACGCGAGCAGTTAGAAGAATTTGATAAACAAATTCAAGATGTTGAGATGAATATGTTGAAGCAACAGATGAAAGAGCAAGAACAGGCGTTGGAAGAGATGCAGCAAAAAGCAGAAGAACAACAGCCAAAAACATCGACAGAACAAATGATTGCGAACGGTACGTCGCTGACGAATTTGAACACGATGAGCCGAGTGAAACGTAGTTTAGATGGCGAACGTAACGTGTTACAGTCGGAAATTAAACTCGACGAAGGACGTGGCGTATCGGTCGAAGCGAAAACAGAAAAGCTCGCATCGATTGAACAGCGAATCTCAAAACTAAACGAATCGATTCAAACTGAACTCGAACAACAGCTTGAAGCACCAGAACAAGCAGAAGAAGTAAAAGAATCTGAAGAGCAACAACTTGAACAAGAAGAAACAGTACAAGAATAATTTAAAAATGCCTCAGTAAACTGGGGTATTTTGTATTTTATAGCTCATACATAAAGTAAAAGAAGCATACTATTCATCATTTTAATGTATTTAATGATTGAGTTAGTTACAATATCCATATCAAAACGTCTAGGGTGATCAATAAAAAAGTTATTGAGTATTAAATGTATTGAGTTTTTGTAAGAGGTGAACTACCCACCACTTAACTTCGTTTGAAGTGGGGGCTTCTCGCTTCCACGAACATAGCTTGCAAGCAAGTCTTATGTGTTCTCCACGAGCGTGAATTCGGGGCATTCCAACCCTACTGATACGCAATGTTTTTAGTACCTTGGATATTTTACGCATACGAGGGGCTTGGTTTTCGCTCTTATTTCCGTATGCAACTCCATATATCCAGTTGTCAAAGAACATTATGTCTATATTTTACCAAATTCTTTGGCTAAAGCCAACCGAAATTCATCTCCCACCTACTCATTGGTGCTATTCACACCTTCACACTCCTTGAGGTTGGGAGACTTCTTTCGGAAAGTCGTTAAAAATTGGGGTATACTTGCAGAAAAGAATATGATATATTATATGAGAGGAAATGAATACCTATTCAGATAGAAGCATTTGTCGCCATAAAAGAAGTTGCTTTTTTATTTCAGTCATTTTGTAAGCGCTTTTTTATAGGCGGATTGGGAAGTCGGAATTCTTTACTTGTTCTGGCTATAAATGTTAGAATAATCTGAAAAGAGAATTTGATAAGGGAGAGATACACATGACAGTACAAGAGTTGACACACTTTATTGGTGGGGAAAAAGTTTCTGGTAAGAGCGGACGATTTGGGGACGTCTACAATCCAGCAACTGGGGAAGTAATTGCGAAAGTACCATTCGCATCACGTGACGAGGTTAAAGAAGCGATCGATGCAGCAGAAGCGGCATTTCCAGCTTGGCGCGATTTAAGCGTTGCTCGCCGTGCGAATGTTTTAATGAATTTCCGTAATTTAATGATGGAAAATAAAACGAAACTCGCTGAAGTCATTTGTCAAGAGTCTGGAAAGACGATGGACGATGCGGAAGGCGAAATTATGCGTGGTTTAGAGTCTGTTGACTTAGCGATCGGTGCTCCACAATTAGTAAAAGGGGAGTACTCGGTTAACGTCGGTGGAAACATTAACGCGTATTCAGCACGTTATCCACTCGGAGTTGTTACAGCGATTGCGCCGTTCAACTTCCCGATCATGGTACCACTTGCGCAAACGAGCATGGCGGTAGCAGTCGGTAACGCGGTCATTTTGAAAGCGTCTGAAAAAGTTCCGATGACAGCATTGTTCATTTCTGAACTTTGGAAAGAAGCTGGTTTACCAGACGGTATTTGGACAGTAGTAAACGGTGATAAAACAGCGGTTGACGAGCTTTTAGAAAACCCGAAAGTTCATGCGATTTCATTCGTAGGTTCAACACCTGTAGCGAAAATTATTTACGAAGTCGGTTCAAAACACGGTAAGCGTGTATCGGCATTCGGTGGCGGTAAAAACAATATGGTCGTTATGCCAGATGCGGATCTCGAGCAAGTAGCGAACTCGTTCGTCAGCGCGGGATACGGTGCAGCGTCACAACGTTGTATGGCGATTTCAACACTCGTCGCAGTTGGAGAAGGTACAGCAGACCGTCTTTTACCATTAATTAAAGAGAAAGTCGAAGCGTTAAAAGTAGGACCAGCTTCGGAAAACTCAGACTACGGTGCGGTTATTTCGCAACAAGCGAAAGATACAATTTTAGCAGCGATCGATAAAGGGGAAGCAGAAGGTGCTGAACTTGTGGTCGATGGCCGTAAAGCGCCGATTACGACGGAAGGAAAAGGATTCTTCATTGGACCAACATTGTTTGATAACGTGAAACCAGGCATGTACATCCATGAAAATGAAATTTTCGGACCAGTTCGTAACATCGTCCGCACGAAAGATTTAAATGAAGCGATTCAAATTATTAACGATCATGAACTCGGTAACGGGGTAACGATCTTCACGAATAACGGATACGCAGCGCGTCAGTTCACGACAGAAATCGAAGTCGGAATGGTCGGCGTTAACGTTCCGATTCCAATTCCAGTCGGATACTACAACTTCGCTGGATTCAAAGCGTCACGCTTCGGAGATGGCCACATGTTCGGTCCAGACCAAGCACGCTTCTTCACGAAAACGAAAACAATTTCAGAGCGCTGGTTAAAAGAATCAGACGACAAAGAAATGAGCTTCGCTTTCCCAAGTAACTAAATGATACGAGCCTTAGCATCGACATCGGTGCTAAGGCTTTTTTGTGTATAATAAAAAGAAAAAGGGGAGATGGACATGAAACGGATTAAAGTGATCGCGACAGGTGGTACGATTTCAGCGCATCATGACGATCGGCTCGACGTGCGCAATTACGTATCGGGTCATTACAGTGGAGAGGAAATCGTAGCGTCACTTCCAGAATTACGTCGTTTTGCGGAAGTCGATGTGGAGCAACTGTCGAACTTCAGCAGCACGGTTATCGATGATTGCCATTGGGTATTGTTGAAAGAGCGAGTGACCGCGATTTTAGAAGAAGAAGGGTATGACGGTGTCGTCATGACACACGGAACGAATACGTTAGAAGAGACGGCGTATTTTTTACATTTGACGGTGCCGAGTGAGAAGCCAATCGTCGTTACAGGAGCACAACGTCCGTTTTCAGGATTGAGTACAGATGCCTCGATGAACGTATTAAATGCGATACAAGTCGCCGCTTCATCGGAAGTAAGTAGTTGCGGTGTACTCGTCGTTTTGAATAATGAAGTGTGGAGTGCGCGTGATGTGTCGAAGACGAGTACGTATCGCTTACAAACGTTTCAGTCGATGGATACAGGACCACTCGGAACGATCGACCCGGATTATCGCGTCCGTCTTTTGCATCACCCAGTTCGGAAGCATACTGCGCAAAGTATGTGGGCCAATGAGTCGTTTGATGCGCTTCCACGAGTCGATATCGTTTATTCCTATGCAGGGGCAGACGGTGTCATGATTGACGCGCTCGTCGCAACGGGAGCGGAAGGAATCGTCATTGCGGGGACAGGAGCGGGGCGTTGTAGTCCGCTAGAAGAAGAGGCGATTGAGCGAGCTGTTGAGGCAGGGGTCGTTGTGGCGATGAGTAGTCGCGTCGGTTCGGGCGTTGTCATTCCAATCGATGCGTATGCGCACATTCCATTTGTGACGACGGATACGCTCTCTCCTCAAAAGGCACGTATTTTATTAAAATTAGCGTTGCGCCAAACGAAAGACGTCGCAACGATTCAAACGTATTTTGAACAATATTAGGAGGAACGTATATGGTTGAAATTTGTGTAATGGGTAGTTTAAATATGGACGTCGTAACGCATATTCCGTATTTTCCACAAGAAGGGGAAACGTTAGAAGGTTCATCGATTGAAGAGTACGCGGGTGGAAAAGGAGCGAATCAAGCAGTTGCGGCAGCGAGGCTCGGACGTAGCGTTGCGATGATCGGTGCTGTCGGGGCAGATGCGTACGGCGAGCGTTTAGTAGAAGGTCTTGCGCAAAGTGGCATCGACCATACGGAAGTCGAGCGTTTACGAAATGTTCGTACAGGACAGACGGCGATTTTATTAACGGAGCGAGGGGACAATACGATTTTATACGTCCCTGGAGCGAATGTAGAAAAATCAATTTCATCCGTTGAACGAGCAGTGCGTCATTTTGATGGAGCTCAAATATTGCTTGTCCAGTTGGAAACGCCGGAACAGAACGTCTTGCGTGCGATGGAAGTCGCGAAAGAGCTCGGCATGTATGTCATTTTAGACCCCGCTCCCGTCGCTCGCCTCACAGAATCATTATTGCATGCCGCTGATTGCATCGTCCCGAATGAAGTCGAAACAGAACAAGTCGTCGGATTTTCTGTCTATGATGAAGTGACAGCCCATCGCGCGATGCAAGTATTGAAGCAGTACGATATTGAACGAGCAATTTTTAAAAGAGGTTCTGAGTCGCTCTTTGTTTGCGAAGGAGAGCGTGTAACAGAAGTCCAACCGATTCGCGTAGCAGCGGTCGATACGATCGGAGCGGGTGATTGTTTTGCGGGAGCATTTGCGACAGCACTCGTTGAGGAACTATCATTCGTCGAAGCGGCTCGATTTGCGAATACAGTCGCAGCATTAAAAGTGACGAAGCGCGGTGTGCAAGAAGGAATGCCGACGCGCGAAGAAGTGGAGCAGTTTCAAGAAAGAAGGGAAATCCTATGAAAATTGCGATCATCGTCATTGTACTCATCATCGTCGGAACGCTCGTCTGGCAAATGATGCAGAAGCGCACGATGATGAAAAAAGGACAAGTGGCACAAGCGGAAATGCTTGGCGAAATTCAAGTCGGGGGAGGCGGACCGATGTGTCAAGGAGACGTCGCACAAGAAATTCGTATCCTCGTCAAACTCGTCGAAGCGCCTCATACCGAGCTATACGTCCGTTCATTCATGCGCCCGACAGAATTTAAAACATTGCAAAAAGGGATGATTTTACCGATCGTTCACGACGGAAAAGAAGGCATTTTAGACCCAGCGTATGAAAAGCAATTGCGAACAGAAGCGTAAAATATGAAGATGTATATAGCAGTATATAAAGTTGTGTGCAAAGAGTGCATGGAATGAAAATTCGTTCCTGCACTCTTTTTTTATTGTGAAAAATGATCTGGAGAAACGAGTGTTTTTCAAAATGTAAGAAATTAATTTCCATCTTTTCCATGTGGGTATTTATTCTCGAAACAGACCTTTAGAACTATAGAAGCGCTATCGTTTAACGGCTATATTGAATAGTATAAGTTATATCAAAAATATTTCACAAACGTCTTATATATATATAGAAATAACAATTATATATGGAATAAATTTGGAATTATGTGTGAGATAGAGATGAGCTTATACAATTGTTTTGTAAAGGTGAGGAAATGATGAATAAAATTCAAAATAAGTTAATTGCTATTTTCGTATCGATCATCGTGCTGAGCATGGTCAGTGTTGAATTCTTTACTGCACGAACGATTACGAATACGTTGAACGAAGAGGTGGCAGAGGCAGGGGCTTCGGACAATGCTCAATTGAAATATATGTTAAATGAATTGTTCGAAAATTACGAACGAATTTTAGAACGTTTAGTTGTCGACCCTAAAGTAGTGACAGCCTTAAGAGAAGAAACAGGTGTTACGCCTGAAATAGAGCAACAATTCCAACAATTGTTGAAGACGGAAGAAGAAATCGGTGAAATCTTTTTCTCAACGACGTCCGGACAATTTTCTCGTGTACCTACAACAGACGTTCAAGTGAATGCTTTAGACCGACCGTGGTACGTTCAAGCGATGGAGCATCCTGATGAAGTATACATTACAGATGCTTATCGTCATGCGGATACAAACGAATGGGCACTCGCTGTCGCAAAAGTTGTGAAAGATGGAAATACTATTGTAGGGGTTCTCGCATTTGAAGTCGCTTTAACGAATATTACAGAAACTCTAGAAGCGATTCATTTTTCATATGGAGGAGTGCCGTTTGTAGTCGATCGAACGGGTGTTATTCTTGTTCACCCACGCTTACGTGATGAATCTGTGTATGATTACGATGCATTAGCACCGATTATGACGCAAGAAGTGGGTCTCGAGAAATACAATTTATCTGGTTTAGATCGTCAATTATTTTATGACGAGGTGCGTGGTTTTAAAGTAGGGGTTGCCTATAGTGAAAAGGAGTTGTATGCGAGTTTATCAGACATTCGTAAAACATTAATTTTCATTAGTGTTGTCATTATTTTAATTGCGATTGTCATTACGATTCTTGCGGCACGTCGAATGACGAAACCGTTAGAGCGTTTGGAAGAAGGGGTATCACATATCGCGGACGGTGATTTAACGGTCCAGATTGAACGAACAACGAATGATGAAATCGGTGAATTGACGACGAGCTTTAATAAAACGATCGATGAAATGCGCTCGATTTTGAGTCAAGTGAAGCAATCGGCAATGCAAGTGTCGAGCTCTTCTCAACAGTTGAGCGCAACGTCGGAAGAAGTAACGGCAGCGACGGAGGAGACGACATCTGCGATGGATGAAATGGCTCATGGTGCATCGTTACAAGCAGAACGTCTCGATGAAATGAATGAGATTATGATCAGTTTGGAAGATAATTTTGCGCAAGTCGAACGTACGGTCAATGCGATGAAACAGTTGAGTGAAGATTCATCGGCCTCTTCTACTCAAGGCGTCGCAACATTGCGCTCACTCGTCGAACATGCGAAAGAGTCTCATACAGAAGTGACGAACGTAGCGGATACAGTGCATTCTCTCGTTGAAAATATTTTAAAAATCGAATATGTCATTAATACGATTGAAGAAATTTCAGAACAGACGAATTTACTCGCATTGAATGCTTCAATTGAGGCAGCTCGTGCAGGAGAGGCTGGACAAGGGTTCGCGGTCGTGGCGAATGAAGTGCGAGCACTTGCGGAGCAGTCGAAAGTGAGTGCGGGTGAGATTGAACAGACGATTCATCAAGTTATTGCGCAGTCGAAAACAGTCGACCATGGCATCGCTCGCGTTCGTGAGTTTTCTGAAAGTCAAACGTCTGTCGTCACAGAGACAGAAACAGCATTCCATACGATTCAAAAGGCGACGAGCGAATTAAATTCTTTAATCGAAGCTTTAAATGATGATTTCGTCGCGATGGACGAAGCGAAACAAGGGGTCGTAACACGTGTGGAAGATATTTCAGCAATCGCACAACAATCTGCGGCATCAGCAGAAGAAATTAATGCATCAACGGAAGAGCAATTAAGCTCAACGATTATCGTTAGCGAATCTGCTGAACAGTTGAGTAATTTGAGCATTGATTTAGAAAATACAGTACAACGTTTTAAAGTAGATTAATTAAAAGAGTGGCTCTTCGACGGAGTCACTCTTTTTTTCGTTGCGAAATTGTATATAATAGAATGAAATGGAAGAAAAGGGGGAGAGTGTATGGCACAAATGCGTGTGAAAGCGAGCGTGTATCGTGGGGGTACGAGTCGAGGGGTGTTTTTCCATTCGGATGATTTGCCGAAAGAGAAGGAAGAACAACATCGTATTTTTTTAAACGTCATGGATTCTGTAAACAATAACCAAATTAACGGGTTAGGGAGCGGGACGTCGCATACGAGTAAAGTGGTCGTCATGAGTCCGCCTACTGTTGAAAGCGTTCACATGGATTACACGTTTTATCAAATCGGCATCGAACACGATCATGTCGATGCGCACGGAACGTGTGGCAATTTGATGGGGGCGGTCGGTGCGTATGTCGTCGATGAAGGGTATGTCGATATTCCGGAAGGTGCGACATCGGTAGAGGTGCGTGTTTTTAATACGAATATTAATCGAGTGATCGCGATGACAGTGCCTGTCGAGGACGGCGAATATGCGGTCGTCGGGGATTATGATATGGCGGGTGTGAAGCAAAAAGGCGGACGCATCGAAGTGAAAATGATGCATCCAGGAGGTTCGAAGCTCGGTTCGACGATGCCACTCGGTCCCGTCCATTCACTGCCAGTCGGGAATGAAACGTATGAAGTGTCCGTCGTCGACATCGTCAACCCGTTCGTCTACGTGCGAGCGAAAGATCTCGGACTGACGACTGAGCGATTGTTAAGTGACCTTCGAGAAGATCGTCCGTTAATCGAAAAGTTAGAACAAATTCGACTCGCCGCTTCCATCGCGTCAGGTTTAACGAAGACGATGGAAGAAGCGCTCGATTCGCAAACGATTCCGAAAATCGCACTCGTTCATGAGCCTATTACTTATACGAACTCAAAAGGAGACGTGACGGATGCTTCTGAAATTGTCATTTATTCAAAGATGGTATCGATGCAAAAGATTCACCGAACGTATGCGGGAAGTGGCTTGTACAACTTATCAGCCGCCGCCTCTTTAAAAGGCACAATCGTCGAACAGCTCGCACGTCCAATAAAAGGGGAGCTCATTCCAATCGGGCATCCTGAAGGGAAAGCGGAAGTGAGACTTCAAATGAATGAGTCGCGTGACGACGTCGTGTACGTCGGACTAGACCGCACCGCACGTCGCATTATGAAAGGTGAAGTGTACGTACCGAATTATTCGTAAGGGGGAGAAAGAAATGAAACAAGAATTCGTTCAAACATTACAACTAGGGGATCAAACGTATACATATGCGTCATTACAAAAGTTAGCGGAACAATATCCGAAAGTGAAAAAGTTGCCGTACGCGATTCGGGCACTGCTTGAAAGTGCGCTTCGTCAATGGGACGGCGTGTATATTACAGATGAACATATTCAACATTATACGAATTGGCAAACGTCGCAGCACGAACAAGTCGAAGTGCCGTTCAAACCGTCACGCATCGTCCTGCAAGATTTTACAGGTGTCCCTGCGATCGTCGATTTAGCGTCACTCCGTCAGTCTGTTTCAGAAATGAATGGAGCATATGAAACGATTCATCCACGCATTGCGGTTGACCTTATCGTCGATCATTCTGTCATCATTGAAGAAAGTGGATTTGAAGGGGCGTTCGCTCGCAATTTAAACATTGAATACGAGCGCAATATGGAGCGGTACCGTTTCATTAAGTGGGCGCAAGAAGCGTTTCAAAAGTTTCGTGTCGTACCGCCCGCAAACGGTATCGTTCATCAAGTGAACCTCGAATATTTAGGCAGTTCAGTCGTCGCACAAGATGGAGAACTTTATTTAGATACGGTCGTCGGGACAGATTCTCATACGCCGATGATTAACGGACTCGGCACGATCGGTTGGGGTGTCGGCGGAATTGAAGCGGAGGCAGCAATGCTCGGGCATCCTATGTATTTCGTCTTGCCTGAAGTGATCGGGGTTCACGTGACAGGGAAGTTATCAGAAGGTGTGCTCGCAACCGATTTGGCACTCACGTTAACAGAGCGTTTGCGTGAGGAAAATGTCGTCGGCAAAATTGTCGAGTTTTACGGAGAAGGGCTTGATCATTTACCGCTTGCGGACCGCGCGACGATTTCGAATATGGCGCCAGAGTACGGAGCGACGATGTCATTTTTCCCGACGGATGATGAAACGATTCGTTATTTACGTGAGACGAATCGTGAGGAAGAAGCGACTCTTTCCGAAGCGTATCATCGCGCGAACTTACTGTATCGCACGGGAGATGTGCCGAACTATACGAAGACGATCGAGCTCGATTTAGCGGACATTGAAACGTCGCTCGCCGGTCCGAAACGTCCACAAGACCGCGTCGCGTTACAACATTTACATACGCGCTTTAATACGTTGTTGGAAGCGGATGTCGCGCAAGGTGGGTACGGTGTGACAACAGTTGAAAGTAAAAGCGATTTACAACATGGAGACGTCGTGCTCGCTTCGATTACGAGCTGTACGAATACGTCGAATCCGAGCGTCATGTTGGCAGCAGGACTCGTCGCTCAAAAAGCAGTTCAACTCGGTTTGAACGTTCCGGATTATGTAAAGACGAGTTTAGTACCAGGTTCGACTGTCGTCACGCGTTATTTACAAGAAGCGGGTGTTTTACAGTCGTTGGAACAACTCGGCTTTTATGTCGACGGTTACGGATGCGGCGCTTGTTGTGGAAATAGTGGAGCGCTCGATAGCGAAGTAGCGCGAGCGATTACGGAGAACGATCTCGTTACATCGAGCGTTATTAGCGGAAATCGTAACTTTGAAGGACGGGTTCACCCACTCGTCAAAGCGAACTTTTTAGCATCTCCTCCGCTCGTCGTCGCCTACGCTTTACTCGGCAATACGAGAGAAGATATTACGAAAGCGGTCTTCGGAAAACGAGCGGACGGCACACCGATCACATTAGCGGATCTTTGGCCGACTGCAGAAGAAATCGCCCGCTATGTTGAGACATACGTGCACGAACATTTATTTGAAACGCAGTACGAACATATTTTTGACAATGAACGTTGGGATGAGATTGAAGCGCCGGAAGGGATGTTGTTTGAATGGGAAGAAACGTCTTCTTACATTCAGCCCGCTCCTTTCTTCAAAAAAGTAAAACGTCTCGATACGTTAACTTTAGAAGGGATGCGTCCGATCCTTGTCCTCGGTGATTCGATTACGACCGATCACATTTCACCTGTCGGAACGATTTCTAAAGGAACACCTGCCGCGCGCTATTTAGAATCACAAGGTGTCGAGCCAAAAGATTTCAACTCATACGGCTCACGTCGAGGCAACTATCACGTCATGGTGCGTGGCACATTTGCGAATATTCGTTTACGCAATCAACTCGTCGAGCGTGAAGGCGGTTGGACACGCCACATTCCGACTGGGGAAGTGTTGCCAATTTTCGAAGCAGCCGAGCGTTACCGAAATGAACAAACACCGCTGCTCGTCATCGCGGGAAAAGAGTACGGCACAGGAAGCAGTCGTGACTGGGCGGCAAAAGGGACGAATTTATTAGGCATTCGTATCGTCCTAGCCGAAAGCTTCGAACGCATTCACCGCAGCAATTTAGTCGGAATGGGTGTCCTTCCGTTACAATTTCTCGATGGCGAAAGTGCCGAAACGCATCAATTAACAGGAGAAGAAATTTACCGATTGAATATCGATTTCAATAAAGTAAAACTAGGCGACCGAGTTTTACTACAAGTCGATGATCGAGAGATTGAAGTGATCATGCGACTCGATAGTGAAGTCGAAATGAACTACTACCGAAACGGCGGTGTTTTACCGACTGTCTTGGATGAATATACGAATATTTAAAGCAAGTATTTTTAAAAGAGGCATTGGAAGTTGAAGACGTTCGAGCGATTGAACGCAATGAACAAAAATTGATCGACCTGTTACTCGAAGGGATTTAAACATGATAGAAAAACGAAACATTTGAAATCTCAAGCATTATCAAGATGAATGAGATAAAATGTTTCGTTTTTTTATTTCATCACAATACTAATTATTTGAGTGAAAAAAGCATCAATGTAAAAAACAAAAATAAAAACAGTAAGAAACACACGCATTTTGCGAAAAAAGAAGCCTAAAGACTCAGTATCGACGTTGACATAGGAAGTAGGCATTTTTTCTGTAATTATGCATATATAATAAATAAATAAAAGTTCACTAGCGTCGCATTAAAATAATTTTCCACACCAGATAAATTTGAATTTTCTGTAATTATGTTTTCCCATGAAAAAATCCTTTATAATGGGTTGGTGGTAGTAACCTATCCAAATCCAAAATAAAGGACCTAAGCATGGATAAGTTTACACGAAAAACATCATTTGAACAATGGTTTTCACCGATGAATCATTCATTATTTGA
>NZ_JBHTJF010000016.1:0-66738 GCF_042675605.1 Savagea faecisuis | reverse complement strand
AGATTTTTAGATTGGTCGTTAGAAACGTATATTTGTATTTTTGCAGTAATTGTAGTCATTATGTTCACCGCCTTTCACTAATTAAATTATATCAAGATTTTAGTGAAAATTAAACAAAAATGGAGAAAGGAGGAGGCAAGGTACAGGTTTCAGATACTACCGTATCTGACGGCAATTCCTCCCCCACTTATCGTTGAGCTATCGCCCTTCACACGATTGAAGTGGGGGTATCCTTGCCGATTTCAGATGAAACCTTTTTCATTGAAGAACGTTCTATTAGGTGATACACTTACTTTCAATGGTACAAAGAGGTCAGACTTCTTACCTTCTCCAAGAGAAACACGGATTAGGTAATGAAAGATAGAAAATCAATGAAAATTAAGAGTATCGTTCAGTAGCTTTTTTATGAAAAAGGTTTATAATTAACATATGACTACCGATAATATTAGGTTAGTCGCTTTTACAGATTCAACTTTTATTTCGCCATAAAAGTGAGCCACTCTCTTTCGCCGGGGAGTGGTCTACATACAGATCTACCCTTTCTTCATACGAGAGAGGGTGGATTTTTTATCGAATGATAGCTATTTTGATTTATGGTGATAGACGTCAACCGTCGCGTAATTTTCATACTTTACCGCATGTTCCACTTGTCTTAATTCCGATTGTAGCGTATGGCTCGCTTGACGAATTTCACGATTCACTTCACTTAACTTGCTTGAAACGACTTGACTTTCTCGTATTAAGTCATTTCCTAACCGTTTTAAATGTTGCATATTTTGAACGATTTCTTGATGCTTCACTTCAATCGAAAGCACTTCTAAACATTCTTTCCACGTATCCGCTCTTCCGATGAGAACGGCATTGTACATGATCATTAACTGCGGAATGTTGCTGAAGCTTCTAACAGGTGGTAAGTATTGAGCATACGGTTCAATCTCCCCTTTAATTTCACGCAATACAGAGCGCATCTCTCCGTTAAACTTCTGCTCCGCTTCTTGAAACTCTTCTTCTGCCTTTTGTAAACTTAATGCAAATCCTCCGACTTCTTTTAAGTTCTCCTTCGTAACACCTTGCGCAGCCGCTTGACGAATCGATTGTTTCTCAATCATGATGAAATACACTTTTTTGAACATATTAAAGAGGAACTGGAATAGCTTTTTGATTAAGCCACGAAACATGTAAATCGGTATAGCGACGAAAAATGCCGTCCAAAAGTATCCCGTACTTCCTAATGTTTCGTTAAATAAAAAGTAATAGAGCCAAACGAGCATCCATATTCTTAAAAAGACGAATCGTCTTTCCCGAAACAACCATTGCTCTACCTTGCGCACTTGACGACGATGCTTTCGAACATCTTCTTCAAAATATGAATCGTACGCTTTCTCATAATCACGTTCGATCGAGCGCAACGTTTTTGCTTTTCGTTGACGAATCGTTTGACGTTCCTCACTACTATACGCTTCGTACTTTTCTTTCTTCACAAGCAATGAAATGTATTTCTCAAAAAATTGAATGAGCACTGGACGTTCTACTTGTGTAATTTCACTAACATTCACTAATTCATGTTGCATATTGCATTCCCCCACTTCAATGATTTTGGCAATTCCTTTATCTTGATTCTTAGTATAGGGGAAGGCACGTGTCATAAATGCCCCATTTCATCAAAGTGAATGAATAATAATAATAAATACTTATGTATTATAAGAAAATGATGAATGGATTAAAAAGTGTGAGCGACGATCATCACTCACACTTCATCTACCCTATTTTTCTTCATTTTCAAAAGATTGAATAACCGCTTGAACATCTTGTTCACTATATCCCGTCAACATACTTAACATAGAGAGATCTATACCATTTTCATATCCTTTGCGGATGACCTCTTTTATACCTTCTTCTCTACCCTCTTCTTTTCCTTTCGTCATCGCGTATCGTCGCTTAGATTCTGCGTCTAAAATAGGTTTTAGTCGTAAAATGTTATCTATTCTCATTTCAGGAGTGGCGCTCAATTCGTCCCATGCCTCAAATGCTTCCATTAAACGTTCGTCTTTCATCACTAACCGCCCCCTATCCAATAAACTCGAAGATTTTGTTATGAACAATTGACAAGCAATCACTGCTTACTCTGTTTCTTTTTCAAACGACTCTATAATTCTTTCAACCTCTTGCTCGCTATATCCTGTCAACATACTTAACGTAGCGACATCTAGCCCATTGCGATAACCATTGAAAATGGTATTTTTATTTGTTTCGATTGCCCCTTGTTCAATTCCTTCTTTTATACCTTCTTCTCTACCTTCTTTTATACCCTCTTCTCTACCTTCTTTTATACCCTCTTCTTTTCCTTTCGTCATCGCATAGCGCAGCTTCGATTCTGTATCTAAAATCGTTTTTAGTCGTGAAGTGTAAGCCATTCTCATTTCAGGTGTGGCGCTCAATTCGTCCCATGCCTCAAATGCTTCCATTAAACGTTCGTCCTTCATCGCTAACGCCTCCAATTCTTTATAAATTTCATCGTACACACGTTGCTTCCTTGCATCGACCATTCCTAACAATAAAAGCCATCGCACTAAAAGATCATCCCACGGATCAAGGGTTTCCTCATGCCACGCTTGAATGAACTTCTTCATCTCGATAAAATGAATTTCAAGTACGTCATCTTCAGGATGAAGTCGTTTCAGTACCGTATCTTCATATAAGTGATACGTACTGTGATAATAATCCGTTTGCGAAAACAATGTAAAATCACAAATGTTAATCGTAATCGTCGGGCGCAAATCTTGATACACTTCGCCTCGGCGTAACTGTTCAGAAAACAATCGCGACCAATAATAAAGCGTACGCTTCACCATGTCATTTTGATTCGATAACTGCATCTCAACATTAATGAAATCACCCGTTTGAGTGCGGACGACGATGTCTAAACGCGATTGCTTATCGTCTACAAATTGCCCGCCGACTTCTTGGTCGATAAAAACAATCTCTCGGATCGTAGCGCGACCAGTTTTTTGTAAAATCGCATTCAAAAATACGACCGTAATTTCTTTATTTTTCTCGCTTCCAAACAATTGTTTGAATGCGTAATCCACTTTTAAATCCATTAACTTCTCTAAGGGGATTCGCCGTAAAGCACGTTTACTCATCTCATCATCTCCTCTGTTGCATTTCGGGATGACTTCGATTTTCTCACTCTTTTTTAGACAAAAACCACCTATATCTCTTTTCAAACAGCCATATATATCCATATTATACCACGAATTTTAATTGTGAGAATATGAATGAAGTCCGTTCCCAAACGAATGAATATCCAAATTAGCCGATTCTATCATTTGGAATCACCACTTCAACCGAGGAACAAAAAGGAACGCTTGTTCTTATTATAAAAAATTTAAAACAAACGGGCAAGAGTAAAACACCGCTTTTAAATAATAATTCCCAAAATGAAAAATTCTTCTTAATAATCCTCAGATTTCACCTTTATTTAAATGTGTTGTAAAAGTTAAATCAATTATAAAATGAAAAAAGTAGAGTGGATCCATTACGAAACGAATCAACTCTACTTTTTACACCAATTTACCATATACCTTGGATATCTATTTCGACTATTTTATCGCAGGTGTAATCAATCAGATAAGCACAACTACTTATCTCGATCAGTACGTCACCGCTAAAAGCTCTTCTTTATCATTTAACATTTCTTTTATGTTTAAATGTTGACTTACTTCTCCTACAATGGAAATATTAACTTTCCGATGTGCGACCGCATGCGGATAAATGGCCTCTACTCTCGCTTTATAGTCGCAATCTTTTGCGATTACTTCAAACATCCAGCCACTATAAAAAGCTGGGATAAAACCTAACTTCTTCCCATTCACCGACATTACGACAACTGCTTTATGGTCATACTCATTTCCAGGATCCAACGAAAATTCGACACTGTCACCTACTCGTAGCTGGTCAATCACCTGATTCCCATCATAGTAGCGCCATCCCGCTACAAAGAAATCTAAATTAAAGTAATGATTTTCAACCAAGATGGGTGAAACAAACTCATAAGAGTCGGTGGCTAAAATTCCACCTGTTGCTCGTAAAACATCCATTTCCGTACATTCTGGTGAAAGCCCCAAACCTCGGAGAACAGATTGATAGTCGGGTCTTCGAGTGTCTGGTAGCCGTCTCGCAAATGGTCCAAAAAGGGTTGAAGAAGTATACGTTTTATTAATGTCTGGAAATGCTAAATGAGGCCGATACCCATTGTCCATCGCTTCTGCTAATTTTCTTCTATATCCTTCTGTTTCATATGAAAATGTATAGATGTCATTTTCATAATGTAAACTACCCACGTGATAACGTTGTCGTGTTTTAACATTTTGCCAAACTAGCCACAGTTCAAATGGTCTCTTTCTCATGCTTTTACGCTCCCTTCTAACCAATTCAAAATCCAATCTTTGCGATAAAGTACAAGACGTATTACCCACTCCTTATCTAAGTCACTCATTACACAGTTCGGTATTTCATCCACTATAGATATTAACATCCTCTTATTCAGCTGCTCTAACCTAGAAACTGCTAATTGAAGTTCCTTAGGATAAAATTCATAAAGGTAAGATAATAATTCAAAATGCTTTGGCTTTTTTCTTCCTGGCAAGCCAATGTTTGGTTTACCTCTGTTACAAAACCCTGCCAACATTCTATCGTCAGTCAGCATTTTATGCTTTCTCTCTGGAGTTTCGTTAAATCCTAGAGAAGAACCATTGTCATAAATGGGAGCCATACGAATCCCTTCTGGACTACTCAGAACACCCCAATTATCACAATGTCGGTCATTATTCGCAATTAATGTATCGTAAACAGGGATCCCTACAAAATCCTTCTCTAAATCATATGCAACAAGGATATCTAGAATGTGAGGTAACTCGTAATAAGTCAACGAATGACGATTGAAATCTTCAAATCGTGCTAAAAATAAATCTCCACCTTCATACAATTCTTCTACATCGGCACGAAAGTTCTTAGAAATTGTTCCTAGTACACCTGCATGTTCGGCTAACTTTACCTCAGCTGTATGAAAACCTATCCTCTTCCCTACTTCACTAGCGACAAATTCAGCCCAATGACCACCCGTTCCTTCAGTAGGTATCTTGAAAAGATGCTTTATGGGATTTTCAAGATCTGTTCCTGGTTCTAACAGCCAAAATTTCGAACGGGTACCGGAAGCCTGACTTTTCTCATCTCGTTTCCAGAGCGAGGTATCGATCATTTACATCGCCCCTTCCACAAAATTGTTATTATCTTCAAGTATACCGTTTTATAGCTCTCTTGTCATCCACAACACAATAAAGCCACCACGAAGAATTACTATTTTCCTAATTGATCAAACCTTCTAACAAATTATTAAATAGGTGTAAGTGTCAGGCACCGATATTTATTCCCAAGTTACATTTGCTCAAAAATTTCATGAGCAATAACTTGCAATCTTCTTCTTGTAGCATCTTTCTGTCCTTTTAAAATAGTATTTCCTTCAATATCTTTTGTTATGCGATTCAAAGATTGGAACCCAGGTTGTCGTGTGTTAATTATTTTAGGAGACTTTTTATTTTGAAAATGTGATTTTATTACTTGTTTAATAGCCATTTGAGCTCTTTTTCCAAAACAAATAATGTATTCCTCTGTGTGTTCCACATCATAAAATAGACGATTAATATTAGATGTACTTTTTATTTCTGATATTTTAGCCTCACTTCTACCAGTTTTACAAATATGCTCTGCTTTATCCCATGCATTTGTTATTGTGACTTTCTCTCTAGTCCAATTCTTTGTTTTAGACAGTTCATTTACTTTAGTTAATATCTCTTTTAAATTTTCTCCGCTTTTTCCTACTGCTGGTCGGCCTTGCAACTCTTCACAAGCACCAGGACAAGAAAGTACCAAGGTAATCTTTCCTTCTCTTCCTGATTCAAAATACAAATTCGAATCCATTTTCTTCCTTCTCCTCTCTATATCGCTCTACCTAAGTGAAAAAGAAAGAACTTACCCGAAGGCTAGTTCTTCTTGATTGTTGAATCTCTTTAACGAATTTTAGGAATTACGTAAGTTCCCCGTATCTGATATTATTGTATACTATCGTTGATGATTGTTTCCAATCATCTGTACGTAACGAACAGTTGCCACGTTCTCAAGGACAAACAAGAAAAGAAGACGTCACTTCAAAATATGGCATCATTTGCGAACATTAAAAAAAGAAATGCTTTTCAACAAAGTAAAGCATTCCGTTATATGACGAGACTCGAAAAGAAAATCTTTCACCACGTTTTCAAAAACGATAGCTATCAATTTTTAAACTACTGCTCAAAAATCCAATTTGCACCAAAAATAAATTGAATTTTCAGATATCTAAAAATAAGAAAAAGTAGAGCTAATCCTTTACGAATCAGCTCAACTGTGGACACTTATGTCGATAATTTTATCACGTTATGCGATTTATTCGCCATCCTGATTGCTCTACCTAAATATTCATCTTTTCCAAAAAAACATAGCTAGATGAGACTTGGATATGTATCTTCATCACCTTTCTAGCTATGTATTCAGCAAGTGCTTAGTGGAACAATTCGCCTTAGAATGTCATATCCATTTTCATAGGGCTTAACCAGAGGCACCCGGGTACTATCCTTTTCTTCCAACAGTTAAATTACATCGCCAGTTGTAATTAGGTACTGAAGCGCTTTTGGCAAGACACTATTTTTAATAAGTTGTTCATTTTCCCTAAAATACAATGAGCTCGTTTTACGAATTTCATCGTCCACTTGCTCTGCAACTTTAATTGTTTGTCTTTCGCAAGCAGCATTAATTACACTGCATTCTACAAAGCGATTTTTTTTATTTCCATGAATCAACATGAAATCAAATAGAACTTTGCCCCGTTCTATGCTCACCACGTTATTTAGCTTTGCCAAATCGCTGAGGGAGCTACGAAAACTTGTTGCAATCAACAAATAGTCATATGGGGAATTATTAAGTTGTATCACATTGAAATCAGCCATAATAAACCACCTTCTCCCTCAGTTATTTTATGCAGTAAGATACGAATATGTGCGTTCAATCATATCGATTACTTCATTTACAATTTGGTCTGCTTCCAGCTTATTCTCTAAAATTCGGCTGGTTATTAGAATTTGTTCCGAATGAAACAGTGTATGACGATTTTTATTAATATAATTGTATACTTCTTCTATTACGCCTCTGCTTTTAGGATTAGACAAAACTTTTACAGTTCTTCCTTTCAAAACGTACAAATCCTTTTGTTGTACATATCTAAAATGACTCCCACACTGCTCTCCATACTTATGCCCGATCGCTATTCCTTCTATACTAAATATCTGCATTAAATATCCTTCCAAAGCCCGTAAAGCAGGAAAAGCGTAGCATGAATAATCCTCCAACTCCACACTAACCTTTTTTAGTGAAATAGAGGGTGATAAAAGCTTAAATAGCGTGTTATCAAGGTTTTTATAAGCATTCGGCATAAGTTTATGTAGCTCTGTATGTGTATCCTCAACCTTAATATCCACATCATGGAACGTATTATTGGCTTCTACAACATCTTTTATACTGACTTCTGGGCAGTAGGATAAAAAAGACATCGCTTCAGTGTAAAGGTAAGCTGGTTTTCCTTGTAGAACAACTTTACCCGTGTCATAAATATTTATATTTAGTCTGTCACCTCTAACGCTTTCGAACTTACACTGAACATATTGTGGATTAGTATGAGAAATGCATTCTTTCTTAATATCCTCTATTCCTTCTAAAAAGTCCACCAGTTTATATGCCCACTCTTTAGTAATTACCAACGAATGCTGCTTAGAAATACCCGTGTCTTTATACTCGCTTTTTTCGATAATTCGATCCTTAAGTAGTGATGAATATTCTGTGTTTTTCCCGGATGGACTCATCGTAGTTGTTCCATTTTTTTTGCTAAAAAAGTTTAGAGAGCATGGTTTATCATTCACCGTGAAGCTACATTTGATAAGGTTTCCTTTATTTTCTAAAGCTTTAAAGCAAAAATCATCCCATAAATCAGCACCTGCCGATATGATTAATTTTTCTAACTCAGTAGGTTCTACATAGATACCCACCTTTTTTGTTCTTTTAGATGTTGTCTCCACAGTATCACCCCCATACCCCACTTGCAAAAATGCTTCTTTTGCCAACTTATCAGCCAAGTCATTAAACTCGTCGCCCGAATGGCTTTTTACTTTAACGAACCGTATTTCTACATCTTTTTTAATTTTATCGTAATATTTTTTATAGGAAATGGTTCCTGATTTATTTGCCTTCCATTCACCTGTACACCATTTTGCAATTCCTTCGTAATCATAGTGAATAGAAAGAGCCTTGGCGCCTTGTTCAATCGCAAATGCCATCGCCTTTTCAGAACCTTTGATTTCTCCAGCAACATTTCTCATCGAAACAAGTTCTGGATCATTAAACTTTTCGTTGAAGTGTAGCTGTTCTCCTTCGTAGAAGATCACTGCTCCATAAGAAAATTCATTGCTCTCCTCATTGAAACTACCATCCACGTAAGCTACGACTTCAGAATCAGATTCCCCTATTTGAACTTTTTCGATTTCGTCTTCTTGAATACCATTCAGATAGTTTTCAGCCTCTATTTTATTTGTAAAGCTTTTATATTTAGCACCTGGATAGCCGTGCACATTTTGTTTACATTCATCCCAATTAGTAAAGATTCCAGTTTTCTTTCCCTGTTTTACAGCATAATATTTTTTTGCCACATTAATCACCACTCCTGTAAGCACATATTTATAAGTATTACTCTACGAAGAAGTGCCTAAAGAATGAAAAGTCAAGAAAATCTATCAATAAACTAAATAAACAACCAGCCTTTCTATTCAAGAAAACCAGTTGCTCAGGCACATAGGGTTAAGGGAATAAAGTAAGTCGAATTTAATTTCAGTTCTCATAATTATACTGGAAGTTTCTTTTGTTTGCAACGGAAATACATCTTACAGTGTATTTGGCAAGTAGGAAACGTGTATATTGCAAAATAGAAGTAAAGAGTTATGACAAGATAAAGTACATAACGCTGCAACTAGATGTTAAATGAAAAAAACGACTGCACTTTCAATTAGTGATGTTTGTTTATAACACCTCAAAATAATAGCGAATCGAATCAAAGTAGCAATCGAACAACAATCGTTACAAGTGGCTTAAAAAATCCTGAAAATTATCCAAGGGTCACTTTACATATTTTCAAAATTATCAATTATGAAATTTATTCTATCACAAAAAATAAAAACTCTATCCGAGCCAACTGAGCAAGTGATTACTCTTTATCGATATCACGATTCTTCTTTTCCATTCGGTCACGCTTCAGCTGTTCGACAATCGCACGTTCGATATATTCATCTGCCGTATACCCATGGCGCTCACAATAGTTCAACATATCATGCCGAACGGTAGCCGTTAGCTGTACGGGAAAAGCTCCTTGTAACATTTTTCGCATCATCCCTAAATGTTCTTCTAATCCATGAAACAATTCATGTTCATTCAAACGCTGTTGTGTAGAAGGTTGATCAAATTCAAAAGCCGATAAATCTAAATGTTCTACTCTCTCATAACGATGCTTCTCGACATTCCATCGGAACGACTGCTGCGCCATCCACTCACCTAATGCCGAGACATTTTCAAATCCATGCTCTTCTAAAATGAGCGCTAACGAAATGCCTTCCTCGAACTGTCGCGCAATACGCCAAGCGGTTTTTTGTAAGCTCATCGTTCCACTCCTTCATAATCGACTTGTTGAATCGCTTCAATTAACTCTTGTTGATCGACATGTAAATAAGTAGAAGTCGTCCGTAAATTCGCATGACCTAACAATTTTTGAATGACCGCCACATGCACACCTTTCGTAATAAGATAACTCGCAAAAGAATGCCTCAACATATGACTCGTCACATCTTTATCAATACCTGCTCTCTCCTTCGCACGCTTCAAATGATTATTAATCGACTGCCGACTCACTTGCCCGGTTCGGCGAAAAGCGAAGACATACGGGGTCGACACGAGCGGTCGCACATAATTCAAATAATATATTAAATCTTCTGTAATTTCATCGTTGAGAGGGATACGACGACTTTTCCCACCCTTTCCTTGATAGACAAGCAAAGATTGCTGTTCCAAATCTAAATGTTCCAATTTCAAATGCATACACTCACTCACACGCATTCCTGTAAAAGCCATCGTCCGTAAAAAATAATACACGACAGGATGATCGACATGACGCAGCAAACGATCTACCTCTTCCGCCGTCAAATACGTTCGCTCATCTTCCACAACTTTCAAACGCATCACTTTCTCCATCGGATTGTGCGTCATCCAATCTTTCAAAATTAAACACTCAAAAAAAGTAGAAAGTGCATTCAACTTTCGATTCACTGAACGTGGCTGACAAGCTCGCTCTGACATTAAATAAGCAATGTACCCTTCAAAATGACGACTCTCCAAAGCGCACACATTAATCGGTGCATTCCACTTCCGCGAACGCCACTCATAAAACTGTCTCACATCAATCCCATAACCTCGAACCGTCTCCATGCTCAACTGTCTCAAACGTAACCACTCATCGAACATCTCCATCGCCTCTCGATAACATAACACTTTCACTTTCCATCACCTCTTCAGTATCGTAACAAAAAGCAATGAAATCGAACTTAAATCCAAAAGGAACGTTTGTTCTTATTATAAAAACTTTAAAATAAAAAGGCAACAGCCAAAAGAATATTCTGAAAAACAATTCCCAAAACTAAAAATTAACCCTCAAAATCCCTACATTCCACACTTACCTAAAAAATCACCGAATCTTCAAAGTATTGGCTAATTTTTTTATAAGTGCGATTAACGCTAATTATGTAACTGTTGAATTTGCAACAGCACCAGAAGAAGATATGCTAGACCAAACAGTAGAAGTTAAAAATGCAGATGGTGAAGTCGTTGAGGTTAAGTCTCTTGATATAGCGGCAGGAGATACAACGGCTGAATTTGAATTTGTTACAGCTGTTGACTCTGATGATTTAGTAGGAGTATGGACTGTTAATGGTGTAGAGTATGACCTAGACCTGTTTAACAATCTTTCAGACTTCCTAAGTGCATCTAATCAACTTGAACTAAATGCAGCACTTGTTGCTTTAGGAATTGAAAATGTTGATTCAGCTAATATACCTGCTTACTTCACAGAGCAACAAAAATTAGTTGGAACTGTTACTGCAGAAGACTTAACAGTTGAAGATGTACAAAAGCTAGTTAATGATGTAAATGCTGATGCTGTTAGTGCTGAAGAAGAAGAGGCTTTAGTTGAAGCAATCGTAGATGCTGTTGCTGACACAAACCAAATCACAACACTTCAAGCACTAGAAGATGCAGGTATTGCACCTCTTAACAGTGACTGGGTAGCCGAGTATATGGCTGGTTTTGATGCTGATGGCGACAGTTCAATTACTGGCAACGAAGTTGGACTAGATACAATTACAACGGCAAATGATTTGGATGATGTTCAAGGTGTAATTAACGCTCTAAATGATCACTTAGTAGCTGACAACATTACTACAACTGGAATTGTTAAAAAAGATTTAACAGATTCAAAAGCATTAATTGAAGCATATGCTACAGTTGATGAAAATGGCAATTATGAAACTTCCCAATTCGATACGGATATTGATGATATTAATGAACAACTAGCTTTAGTAGAAGTATTGGAAGCAACAACTCCATCAGCTTTCAAAAACAAATTAGCAGCTTTAGCTGATTTAATTGATAACCCTACAACATTAGACATGGATGACTATGTCGATGCTAACGGAAAAGCTTATATTAAAGCTCTTAAAGATGAAACTGATGCAACCAAAAAAGATGAAGTTTCTGAAGTAGAGGCTATCCTATTTGGCGCTACAACTGGTGTTAATGACGTAGAGGCTGGTAAATTAGTAACAAAAGTTACTGGAGCAACAACAGCTGCTGAATTAGTAACAGCTTTAAATAACCTTGGTGTTAAACAAGTAGCGGATACTAATAAAGATGCTTATCTAGCATTTGATGCTAACTCTGATAACACAGCTGATTATACTGTGGTAACTGATAAGGATGAAGCACAAGCATTAGTAGATGCAGTTAACGTTGATGAAGTTCAAAACGCAACAAAATCTACTATCATTACTAAGCTTAATGTATTTGGTATCGACAATGTAGTATCTGCAAACGCAGAAGCATATGTAACAGATACAAATTCTGATATCTCTGGAATTACAGCTGATGCAACTGGTGATAATGCTAAAACTGTAAAAGATGTTAAAGCTGCTGTTCAAGCTGTAAACGATGATGTAGCAGTATTAACTGCAATTAAATCAATCAATTCAGCAACAACAGCTGCACAAGTAAAAACAGCTTTAGATACATTAGCTGACCAAGGTTTATTATCAGCATACTTAAATGTTACTTCAGCTGACCGTATCTTCATCGCTGAATATGTATTAGAAAATGTACCAACTGCAAAATTTGATACAACTGACACTACTGCTACAGATGTAGTAACTGTTGTTAGTAATGCAACAACTGAACGTACAGCAGCAATCGGATTAGTGAATGCTTTAACTGCAGATCCAGCTACTACTGATTTAACTACAGTTGCAGAAGCTTTAATTCGTGTTGGTCACGAATCAATAACTGGTTCATATGATGCTGGTACTACTACTTATACTGTAACAGCTAATGATACTTTAGTTGCAGAAGCATTCTATGCAACTTTAACATTCAAAGAAGATGGTTCTGAAGTATCACCAAAATTCAGTTCAATTTCTGCAATCCGTACAGTCCTTAATGGTTTACAATAAATCATATTAATAAATTGTAAACTAGTTATTTGATTAAAAATTTACATAGCCAATTGCCTTTGTGGTAGTTGGCTATTTTTTTATTTTTAATATATCTTATTGGATTTATAATTTTAGAAAGTGGAATTAAAAGGAGTAGAGTACTATGAAGCGTAAGCTAATTGCAGGAGCCTTATTGTTTGGCATATTATCCTTAACAGCATGTTCAAATACAGAGGATGAGTCGAAACAAGATGAAGTAGTCAATGAAAAAGAAGTTGTAGAAGAAGTGAAAGAACCGATTGAGGTAGAAAAGGTGGATCTTGAAGATGGTAGATTGTCATTGCTTCAGGACTACTTAACAATTTTGTACTACAGAAATGATGGCTATCAAGATTATGTATCGCTTCATGCAAATCCAGACAAGGCAGTATCAGAAGAGGTATTTGATAGCTTTAGACAAGGATCTAGTTTAGTCGATTCATTTGGCACGGAGGACATCGAAACAATTATGAAGACAATGAAAGTTGAAGAAACGAGTGAAACAGAAGCAATCGTTTATTGGGTTGAGCAGGAAGAACAAACGTTAGAAGATGCCAAACAGTCATGGAAAGTTGTAAAAGTAGAAGATGAATGGAAGTTGGCGGATTAATTGTTAAGTTGAGGAACACCCAGTACAGATACAATTTGGTGAAAATGAAAGGATTGGAACGTGGTGTAGGGTTAATGGAAAGATTCTATGTGTAAGAAATCTTGCACGGGCTATTCTTTTTTTATATGCTCAGGTACTGTATAATAGATGTAGCTTGTATGCTAGGAGGCTAAAATATGTATGATTTTTCAACATTACCCGGGAGCAGTGCTGTGGCAGGATTTGAGCCGCTACTGGTAGATGAGAAGATACAATATACCTTCACGGAAAGTGCAGATGAAGGAAAATTATATAATGACTTGAATGAACGTTTAATAACATTGGAAGTATCATTGACGATAGATAGAGAAGTCTTAAACACGATTGAGGACGATGCAAAGGAGCTTCGTTTATTAGTGGATGAAAAAGAAGAAGTGCTGATGCGGATTGACTGGTTGGAGCGTTTGGATAAAGTCCAACAAGGGCTTGAAGATGTTCAAACGAAGGAAGAGGCACAGAAGTTACTGAGATTGATTGCACCGTGTCAGACAAGCCCACTGAAAAACGAACTAAAACTAGAGCTTGAAACATTAGTAGAATCGTTGCCATCAGAACAAGTTGAAGAAGTACAAATGACTGACGCTGAAGTATTAATGGAGAAGGCAGTCGAAGAAGCTGGTGATACTTTCATCAATTTAGGCAAAGCAGGACGTGATTCTGTCATTGCAGATGTACTAGATCAATATGGTAAGAATGCATCAATAGACGTTGTTCAGGAGCTAACACAGACTTTAGAGCAACGAGTTAAAGCACTAAAAGAGGTAAAGGAATCAAGTGAACTAATCGAACAACTAGACAGCCTACCTCTTCAACATCTAGCTAACATCCCAACTGAATATGAAGAAGAAGTACTAGAAAAATTACTAATCACACCAAATTGGAATGGATTGTTTCATTTAGACCGACTGATCCTTCAGTATACAAAACAAATAGAACACCAGCATACCCCTGTACAAGAAGGTGTCCAAGCGACATTAGTTATGAATGATGGACTGATGAAACAGCTTGGTGTGCAAAAGGTATAGTTAGTCATTTAAAGGTTCTGGTGCCTGTCACCTCCCGAACATTGTTGAACGAACGTTCTTGACAAATAGTGAAGTCCTGTGGAGAATAACATCTCTGCGGGCTTTTCTTTCTGCCTATTTTGATATAAGGGGATATTATAGAAGATTTACAACCCATTCATCACATATTTTATCAATTGATTAATCATACTTCTCTTCTGTACTTGATTCTTCTAAACATGTAAAATAGAATTAGTTACATTTCTGGAAGGAGATTCAAAATGGAATTAAAAACTGTAGCATATAACTATTCTGAAATAAATAATAACCAAAAAATAAAAAAGAAATTTAAAGAAGATATCTCAGTCAGTCATATCATTTACCTATTTTATAACGGTAATGAGTGCTTATATATCGGGGAATCATGTGCATCCTTAAAAGACAGATGTTATACAAATACTCCAAAGCACACTGAGAAAGAATGGTTTAAATTGTCTAATAAAATTCATATTATTAAGTTAGACGAGTGCATTGATAATATTGCGAGACAGACTCTTGAGTCTACATTTATATTAGCATATCGGCCTAAATATAATAAAAAGGCATAAGAACATAGTGTCTAATTAAATTTCCCGTGCCTGTCACTTCCCGAAATATGTCGAACTTTGTCGAATGAATGATCTTGGTAAATAGGAAGCCTTGTGGAGAGAAATCTCTCTGCAGGGCTTTTTCTTTGCTGTTAGCAGTATTGTCCCTCTTGGGTGCATAGAATCTGTCTTCAGAGCGAAAACAGATAGGTTGCAGAGCAGTTGATTGAGAACAGACAGTGGAAGGGATTAGCTTCATTGGATCGGGTGATTCATCAACTGGATGCCAAACTAAGTGCAGCGGAAGAACAAGAAGTGATGAAAAGCATGGAAAGCGGAATTGCAACGTCTTTGGACATCAATCAGTTGGAAGGCTTGGCGATTCAAATTCGATGAATGATAGAACCGGCCTTCGGGTTGGTTCTTTCTTTTTTGCTTTGGTAGGATTGTGGGTGGAGAGGGGGTGAGGTAATGAGCATTGAAGAACTTAGCAAATATCGGGTACCAGGCACCGACACTCTTCAGATAATTTGTCATATTTGTGTTAGGAATGGTATGAATAGAAGCAGTCGATTGTCCTTCGGGATGGTTGGCTGTTTCTTTTTATAGCGGACCTTTGTCAAATAACGTTGGTGATGGGGTCTGAATAACTATAAAAATATAAAGTAAATCACGCTATCAAGTAGTTTAATTGCTACCTGGTAGCGTGATTGCTTTTTTTGATTTCTAAATAAAATCTTCTATCCATTCATCGTCTACGGTTTGTTGCGTCTTTTTCAAGTTGTGCAAATAGTCTCTTAGAACGTCAAATACTCTTCTATATAAGAAATCCTTATTATTGATTAGCGATAGTAAGATAGGATGCCTTTCGGCATTTTCTCGTATTTTTTCTAATGAGAACCAATAATCATTATCGAATTTTGTAAAGGTTGAAAATTCAACAAAGTCCGTGTTGCCTAATTCACTATAAACTGAACTGTGTTGGCCTACTTCGTCCTCTTCTATTTTATTGAACTCTTCAAGTATCCTTGGAACCATATTCATAATTTCTCCGTTATCATAATACGTGGTTTCATCCAAGTCGAACTGAATCAGTGTATCAATAATGAAAAAATATAACTTTGAATTTGCCAAAAATGCTCCATTGTCATCAATACTGAAATCATAGTAAGATTCATCATAACTTTCGTCCGTTTCATCATCATAGTCGATGATTTCGTGATGTTCGCTCCATATCCTAAGTTTCGGATGCATCTTAATTAAAAAATCCCAAAAAGCATTATCGTCAGATAAGGTCTCGTCAAGTAAGCCTTCTAAAAATGGGATAAGAATATACTCCTCCACTTTTTCAGGAATCATATCATGAAGCATATCCAACACTGTATCATCACTACTATAGGGACGATCAAAGAATTTAATCAGTCCAGCAGACATACTTTCTTTTTTATTTGTGGAGACCTTCTCAAAATGGCTTTTAAGATTTCTAGCACAGAAGTATTCTTGGAATGAACGATGAAGAAAATAATATTTGCCACCTTCAGGAATCAACAAACATAGATTATTACTAAGGTCATATAGATAATCATGTGCATTAATTTTTACAGGCGCACTTTTCTGGCAACGCTCCAAGTAGTTACAAAATTCACTTTCAGTCATTTCATATTTTTCATCCTTGTATGATAAGAAACAAATTTTTGCAAAATAGTCGACAATGACGTCCGAAGAAACGTTAGTTTTAAGATCGCGTTTCAATAATTTCGTATCATCATGCTTTCGAAGGAGTGTCTCAAAAGCCATCTCATAAAATTTATAAATTTTTGATGGAACTTCCGCGTATTCTTCAAAAGTCATAAGCATAATGGTCAGAAGCAAGGGATTCTCCGCAAATTCTATATGGCTGTCATATAACTCGCCATCCAACTGTTCGTAAAATTTATCTTTTATTATTTGTTCCTCAGCACTGAAGTCAAAATTACTTATCATTTTTAGGGCCTGCTTTTTATTAAATGGCTGAAGTTCAAGTTCACTAAAGTTACTGAGGGCAATTGACTGCTGAAATGGTCTAGATGAGAGAACATAATAGCTTTTAGAATAATGACTTGAAAACTTTTCCAGGTCCTGAACCAGTTGTGAAATATTATCCGATTTAATCTCATCAATTCCATCAAAAATTAAAAGACATGATCCATTCACGAGTGCCTCTATTAATTGTTCAGATGTAATACTTCCATCGAACTGCTTTACTTTCGAATATACATAATCATACAAATCATTCGTAGCCTCATAGTAATCTTTTAACGGGATGAAAATAGGTAAAAGTCTTAAATCATTATATGAATCAACAGCGTCTAGAAGTAGATGGCGCATCATCATAGACTTACCAAGGCCTCCCATACCAGTGATAAGAACAAAATTTGAAACCGAGCAAATTTTATTTACGTTAATATTTTCAAGGATTGTTTCGTTGTATTTTAAATCATTGCATACATAAAAGTTATAGAAATCCCTAGGGGTTTTATCGTAAAGTAACGTTTTCAATTTTTTATAACTTTTTTTTATAGCAGATAGATATTTTAAGAAAGGTGTAAAATAGCTGCTTTCATCAATAACGTCATAAATGAACAAGGTTTCCCCATTCGTTATTTCACCAAAAATACGATTTAACTCCTTACGATATCTTACGGTCGTATCTTGAAACTCAGCGGCCAGTTCAATGTTGTTCTCCCGGTGTATCGGAATAAACAGACGATTATCCAAAGGATACATATTATTTGATAAGTACGAATTGTACGATTCCAGGGACTGTACAAACTCGTTTATATTCAAATAAAGCGAATCCTTTTGAATATGGGCAAATGGTTTTAATATCTTATCTTTAACAACGTCTGAAAAATATTCCGCATCTAACTCCAAAATCCATGATAACGATATACATGGGTCTGTATAGGCAAAATCGTAAATGCGATAATCAGAAATAGATTGTTTGAATATTGCAAGCATGCGCTCTTGGGGTGTAGCGTTTTGAGATAATGAAAATTTTCTTTCAAGCAAATAGTCTTGACGAAAATCAAGGTACTCAAAAATCGCAGTTTCAATACTTTCAAATACATCAGAAAGGGTTCTGTTGTTTTCATTAATATCTTCTTCAGTATTTTCTGTTGTGGCTGACCATTCTTCCGCTAATAGTGACATATCGTCAATAAAGTTTTTTAATTCGCCTTCTGCACTTTTTATTTCCTTACCTCGTTTAACCGCCTCATATAGCGTACCAACGAATAAATCGTAGTCGGTGTCATTTTCAACCTTACTGATAAGGATGTTATTTAAACGGCGTAAATAGCGATCTAGTAATATAATTTGGCCGTCAAATTCTTCATCAAAGTAGAGGGGCTCAAGGCACTCATCTAATTGAACCTCTAGCGATTCTACCGCCTCTTCAGTTGATGATATATCTTCCGCGGTTTCATTAATGACTTTGACATTCCTAGTATTAGTTAACCCATTTATGTATTCAAGAGTGATACCCTTTACCGTCTCCTTACCTACCCTGTTATCGACCCCTGCAGCTACTGTATAAAGGAAAATACCAGCTAAAAAATCATCCAAAGCAAAAACGTCCTGTAAAAGCAGGGCTTTTTTTGTTCGCCCCATATATTTTTCAAAACTCAGTCTCTTTTCACCATCAAGAATTGCGTCTTCTTCAATAATTTCAATTAGGGCAAGTACGGCTTTCTCTTTTTTATCTTCGTCTATCAAACACACTACGCTTTCCCGAAACTTCTGAACGACATCGTCTTTGTTTGCTTTATGTGAAGCATTTATGACATTGCTTACACTTTCACCTGGCTTTCTCGCGGCGCCGCTTCCACCGTTGGTAATATTCCCTCTTGAAAGATCTCTATTACAACTGAGTAAGTGTGATACAGCTGAGGCATTGTCTTTATTTATATACTGGCAATTTGGGTCTACTGTCCGTGTCAACGTTCCTACAAGTTCCGTATTAGTTATATTATCCAATTTACACATGCGAAGAACATGTGCAAATGTTCCAAAACAAAGTCTTTTCACTTTTTCCCCCTCCTTGCAACTCATAAGCAACTACTTGCAACTACCTGCAAGCAAGAAGTAACTGACGCTCAATTACGAAGCAATTCCATTTGAATCTAAACTGGTATTAGGAACTCTGATACCAGTTTTATTTTTTTGTAAATGAACCTAGCTCTAGTAATTCCTACTAAATCAAGTTTAACACATTACGAATTTAATGAAGCAGCTGAAAGGCTCCCGTTTTTTAAAAAAATGGTGAGTTTTTCGGCTGATAGTTATGCCCTTTTCTCCCCGAGAGAGAGGGGCATTTTTATGTCAAACGAACAAAAATACATTACAGTCAGTGGTCAAAAAATACCTGTCACCGAAGAACTTCAAACGAAATATTACAAAATGAAGCGCCGGGAGAGATACCTAGAAAGTGATGTAAAGCTTGGTCGGATCGATGTGGATATGGAAAAGGAAGAAGTGACTTTTGTGCCAAGTAAGGAGGATTCCATTCAGCGCTTAATGGATATCGGCCAAGATTTTAATACAGAGGATTCGGTTGAAGGGATAATCGAGCACAAGGCGATGCTCCTTATTCTGCAGGAAGCGATGGAAGTGTTGAATGAACAAGAAAAACAATTGATTGATTATCTTTTCTACCAAGAGCTCACAACACGTGAAGCTGGAAAGAAAATCAATGCTTCCCATGTGACTGTTTTAAAGAGAAGAAATGCGATTATAAAGAAACTAAAAAAGTTTTTTAAATTTTAGGTTACCAAACTACTCTTCCCATTGGCTAAGAGGTGAAGGGAACTTTCCCTATCAAATAGGACGAGGTGACGTATCAATGAATGAATTAGTAAAAGTTGATTTCAGCAAAAGTGAACCACTTGTATCGGGTAGGGATTTGCATGAGTTTTTAAAGGTCGAAACCCGGTACAACGATTGGTTTAAGAGAATGTGTGCATATGGTTTTTCAGAAGGTGTAGACTTTTACTCTATTTTGAGTAAAACCCAGAATACTGGTGGCAGACCGTCAACTGACCATCAACTGACGATTCCAATGGCTAAAGAATTGTGTATGCTTCAAAGAACTGAAAGGGGAAAACAAGCAAGGCTGTATTTCCTTGAAATCGAAAAAGCATGGAATACACCAGAGATGATTATGTCAAGAGCCATTAAGATGGCAGATGTAACCATCCAGGAATTAAAATTGGAAAACTCAAGACTACTCGCAGATAACACAAGTATGTTACCAAAGGCAGAGTATTTTGATGAGTTGGTAGACAGAAATCTATTAACTAATTTCAGAGATACTGCCAAAGCATTAAAGGTGAAGGAAAAAGTGTTTATTCAGTTTCTAATTAAAAAGAAATATGTGTATCGGGACCAAAAGGGTCAGTTAAAACCTTATGCAGAGAAAAATAATGGTCTATTTGAAATTAAAGAAGCTCAGAACAACAAAACAGGCTGGGTAGGAACACAAACACTGATTACACCTAAAGGCAGAGAAACTTTCCGTCTTCTGTTGAAAGGAATTTAGAAAAAATGAAATTTTAGGTTACCAAAGTATCGTTCCCATTGGCTAGTAAGTGAAGGGCCATTTAGCGGAAGGAGGTGACCTGAATATGCATCAAACAAAAGATGACGAAAACATGAAAGCAGTGGCAGATAAAGAATTACAGGCGGAAATGGTAGGTGTGCTTACTGCGATGAGTATCGTATCCAAACGTTTGGCAAACCAATTGTCGATGCTTCATAAAGACAAGGAAGCTGATAAGAAAACTAAATAGAAAGGAGCGTGATGGTGGTGAGTAAAATCAAACTCGCTTTAGATGTGGCAAGTGATCTAAAGTCACTCGCGGAAAGTATTGAAATTTTAGTTCAGGCAATGGAGATCAATGAATCTATTGATGGACAAGCCGAGAAAAAAGAGGAAGCTGTTCAGGTAGATGTAAGAAGTAAAGCTTCTAAAAGCAAAAATGCAACTCCAAAAAATGAACCAACTTTAGAAGATGTTCGAAAAGTGCTCGCGGAAAAATCACGGGCAGGGCATACCGCAGCTGTTAAGGAAGCGATTCAAAGCTTCGGAGTCAGTAAACTTTCCGAAATTGATGTTTCAAAATACGAAGCATTGTTGGATGAAGTGGAGGGGCTAATCACATGAGCCATGCCATATTATCCCCTTCTTCAAGTGAACGTTGGCTGAATTGTCCTCCGTCTGCTCGAATTGCTGAAGCGTCTCAAGATCGGACAAGCCCATATGCACAAGAAGGCATCGAAGCCCATGCATTAGGAGAACACAAATTGAAAAAGCTACTAGGCTATCAAACGAAAGATCCTACTGCGAGTCTCACATTCTACAACAAAGAAATGGAAGATTGTGCAGAAGGTTATGCGAATTATGTGATGGAACTGATTGGCGCAAAAACAAGCCCACTCGTTTGGATTGAACAAAGACTCGATTTGTCGGCTTTTGCAGAAGGTTCATTTGGAACAGCTGATTGTATCGTCATTGCGGAGGACGAGCTTCATGTAGTGGATTACAAACATGGGTTAGGGATTTTGGTAGATTCCTTTGAAAATCCGCAATTAAAACTGTACGGCTTAGGTGCGCTTCATCTATTTGATGCTATTTATGACGTTGAACGTGTTGTAGTGCATATCTACCAACCACGCCGTGAAAACGTCTCAGTATTTGAGATAAGTAAAGAAGCCTTGTATCAATGGGCAGAAGAGGTGGTCATCCCGACATCAAAGCTTGCTTTCAATGGTGATGGGAGCTTTCGAGCTGGTGATTGGTGTCACTTTTGCCCAATTAAAAATAAATGCCGTGAACGTGCGAATGCAACACTCAAAATCGCACAATCGGAATTTAAACAGCCCTCATTGTTATCGGATGAAGAAATAGATGAAGCCTTACAAAAACTTGATCTCATTGAGGCTTGGTTAAAAGATATTAAAGCATATGCCTATGCACGTGCAATGGGCGGGCAGAAATGGACGTCTGTAAAACTTGTGGAAGGCAGAAGTAATCGGAAATATACGAATGAAGATGCAGTTGCGGAAGTAGTGCAAGCAGCAGGTTTTGACCCTTATGAGAAAAAACTAAAGGGCATCACAGCGATGACAAAGTTGCTTGGTAAAGAAACGTTTCATGAATTACTCGCCAATCATATTGAAAAACCAAAAGGAAAATTAACACTAGCAGCACGTAGTGATAAACGACCAGAAGTTGAAACAATCAATATGGAATTTAAAAAGGAGACGAAAAAACTATGAGAAATCAAACAAAAGTTGTAACAAATCCTGTAAGACTATCTTATGCACATGTGTGGGAGCCACATTCAATTCAAGGTGGGAAAGAGAAGTACTCTGTATCCCTTATCATTCCAAAAGAAGATACGGAAACAATTGAAAAAATCGAAAAAGCGATTGAGGCAGCAATCGAACAAGGCATCGGGAAGTTTGGAGGAAAGAAACCAAACAAAGGTGCATTGAAACTCCCGCTTCGTGATGGTGATGTGGAAAAAGACGATGCAGTGTATAAAGATGCGTATTTCGTGAATGCGAATTCTTTGACCGCTCCGCAAATCGTGGATACCAATGTCGAACCCATCTTAGATCGTTCGGAAGTTTACAGTGGGGTTTATGCGAGGGTGTCCATTACATTTTATGCCTTTAATGTGAATGGCAATAAAGGCATTGCTTGCGGTCTTGGCAACATCCAGAAAATCAAAGATGGCGAGCCACTAGGTGGAGGAAGCAGCGCAAATGATGATTTTAAGAGTGTAGCCGATGATGACTTCTTATCCTAAGCGCTTGTTCATTGATATTGAGACGTTTTCGTCAGTGGATTTGATGAAAAGCGGTGTGTATAAGTACGCAAAGTGTGAGGATTTTTCTATCCTCCTCTTTGCTTATTCAGTAGATGGTGAAGCGGTTGAAGTAGTCGATTTGGCAAATGACGAGAATATCCCAACACATATCACACAGGCACTGCTTGATGAAAACGTGGAGAAGTGGGCATTTAATGCAAATTTCGAGCGAGTGTGTTTATCAAGCTATTTAGGTAAAACACTATCGCCTGATTCCTGGTATTGCACGATGGTTTGGTCAGCTTATCTAGGGCTTCCTTTATCACTTGAGGGTGTTGGAAAAGTACTAGGGTTAGACAAACAAAAACTTGCAGAAGGAAAAGCTCTCATTCGTTATTTTTCTATCCCATGTAAACCAACAAAAACGAATGATGGTCGAACAAGAAACTTGCCTCACCATGACCCCGTCAAATGGGAGCAATTTAAAGCTTACAACAAACGAGACGTGGAAACGGAACTTGCCATTCACGGGAAACTAGCACCTTTTCCAGTGCCTGAGATGGAATGGGAACATTACCATCTTGACCAACAAATTAATGACCGGGGGATTGCACTTGATCCGGTACTTGTAAATGCTGCGATTCGTATAGATAAAAAGTTGAAAGAAGAAAACATGGCAAAAGCAAAAAAGTTAACAGGACTTGAAAACCCAAATTCTCCAATGCAGCTGAAAGCATGGCTCGGGGAGCAGGGGCTTGCCATGGAATCTTTGGCAAAAAAGCATGTAGAAGAAGCACTTGAAACGGCAACTGGTTCTGTCAAAGAAGTGCTAGAGCTTAGGCAAGAGTTATCAAAGTCGAGTGTGAAAAAATACACAGCAATGGAAACTGTCAAAGGAGACGACAACCGTGCAAGAGGACTCATCCAGTTTTATGGCGCAAACCGCACGGGAAGGTATGCAGGACGCTTGATTCAAGTCCAAAACTTAAGAAGAAATAGTTTACCCGATTTAGAACTGGCAAGAAATCTTATTCGTGCAGGGGATTTAGAAAGTGTGGCACTTTTATATGATAGTCCGTCAGATATTCTTTCTCAGCTTATCCGTACAGCCTTTGTACCAAAAGCGGGCCATCATTTTATCGTCTCTGACTTTTCAGCGATTGAAGCAAGAGTCCTTTCCTGGCTTGCGGGGGAACAGTGGCGAATGGATGCCTTTTCAAGAGGTGAGGACATTTACTGTCAGTCAGCAAGTCAAATGTTTGGTGTTCCTGTTGAAAAGAATGGGGTCAATGGACACTTGCGACAGAAAGGGAAAATAGCTGAACTGGCCTGTGGTTATAACGGATCAGTCGGTGCTTTAAAAGCGATGGGAGCTACCCAGATGGGTCTTGAAGAAGATGAACTCCAACCAATTGTTGATGCATGGCGAGATGCGAACCCAAACATTGTCGGGCTTTGGTGGGATATTGACCGTATTACCAAAAACGTCATTCAAACGAGGACGAAGCAGCGTTTTGGTTGTCTAATATTTTCCTATGAAAAAGGGTTTCTTTTTATCCAGTTGCCCAGTGGTAGAAGACTTGCTTACGTAAAACCTCGTATGGGCATAAATCGCTTTGGTGGGGAGTCCATTACGTATGAAAATGTCGGACTTGGCCGTAAGTGGGAACGAACAGAAAGTTACGGGGGCAAGCTTGTAGAGAATATCGTTCAAGCCATTTCAAGAGATATTTTAGCAGAAGCCATGTTACGCCTCCGTGATGCAGGTTTTCAGATTGTGATGCACGTCCATGATGAGGTGGTCTTAGAAGTACCGAAGCATTCAGCTAACGTAGAAGAAGTGAATCATCTGATCGGTCAAAGTCCCAAATGGGCACCAGATTTACAGCTAGATGCTGAAGGATTTACTTGTGAATTTTATCAAAAAGACTAGGAGGAAAAACAATGCGAAATGATTTTTTTAATGCGAAAGGGTATCCAGACCCGACTGCTTATTTAGCAATTAAGGAGATGCTTTATCTTCCTATTGTTTATATTTGCTCCCCGTATCGTGGAGATGTGGAAACGAATGTGGGACGAGCAAGGACATATTCACGGTTTGCAGTATATAAGGGTGCGATTCCAATTGCACCCCACCTTCTCTTTCCACAGTTTATGGACGATGACAACGTTCAAGAAAGAGAACTCGCTATGAAAATGAACTTAATTTTACTCGATCGATGTGAAGAGATTTGGATTTTTGGAGATACGCTTTCACAAGGAATGGCCCGTGAACTATCGCGGGCAAAACGTAAAAATAAAACCATTCGAAATTTCACAACAGATATGGAGGAGATTCATCCATGAGAGCCATGCATTTATATACAGCACCAACAGTTGGAAGGGAAAATAGTCTGTCATTTTCTAATCAAGCCGTCATTACAGATGAACATAGTTTACGAGACGCAGTTGCTTATGACCATGTCTGTGCAGAATTTGATAAACATCAACGCTCAAGTGCCAATTTTCTAGCAGCGGACAATGTAGTGTTGGATTTAGATAACGATCACTCCGATGACCCACAAGACTGGATTGACATGACGGACATCACCACCGCCTTTCCAAATGTGTCCTGTGTTGTTGTTTCCAGTCGGAATCATCAGAAACAAAAAGGGAATTTGTCTGCAAGACCACGTTTTCATGTGTATTTTCCAACCGAGGTCATCACGGATGCCGAAGAATATAAGCAATTGAAAACAAAAATTGCGGATACGTTCCCGTTCTTTGACCGCAATGCGCTCGACAGTGCTCGGTTTATCTTTGGAGTAAGTCACCCTGATATTCTTATCCATGACGGTGACCAACTCATCACAGAATTTTTAATCGATGATTTTGAAGCATGGGATGCAGACCTTGATAAAATCACTGAAGGTAGCCGCAACAATACGATGAGCCATTATGCAGGTCGGGTAATTATTCGATACGGCGATACAGATGAGGCAAAAGCATTGTTCGATGAAAAAGCAGCTCTCTGTGAACCACCACTTCCCGATGAAGAACTAGCGCTCATTTGGCAAAGTGCTTTAAAGTTTGGTAGAAAAATAGCTTCTCTTGAAGGATACATTCCGCCTGAAAAGTATCATATGGATTTTCTTTTAAAGCCATCCGAGTATTCAGATATTGGACAAGCAGAGGTTTTTGTACAGGAGTACGAGACAAAGGTGCGCTATTCCCCGTCTACGAAATACCTCGTTTATAACGGAAGCTACTGGGAAGAATCCGATTTAAAAGCACAAGGCTTATCACAAGATTTGGCTATAAGGCAAGTGGAGGAAGCGGAGAGTCTATTAAAAAAGGCAAGAGCCGAGATGAAAGAAAATGGTGCACTTGATTTACTAGAAAGTTTACCAACTAAAAAAGCCATCACTCTTTTTAATAAAGCACAAGCACATGCTTATCGGCAGTACTTGACAGCTGAAAACTATAAGAAATATGCCGTTAAGCGAGGAGATACTCGTGCTATTCATGCAACGACAAAAGAAGCGAAAACAAGACTTGAGATTTATCCTGGTGCGCTTGATAGCGATGAATTTCTACTAAATACCCCGTCACATACGCTAGATTTAAAAACGGGCGAACGCTTTGAACATCATTACGAGCATTTTATCACGAAACAGACAGCAGTTGATCCAAGTGATGATAATGCAGATATTTGGCAAGATGCCTTAAAAGTATTTTTTGAAGATGACCAAGAATTAATTGAATACGTTCAAAAAGTTGCTGGGCTTGCGACCATTGGGAAAGTATATGTAGAAGCGATGATTATTGCCTATGGAGACGGACGTAATGGAAAGTCGACCTTTTGGAATGTTATCTCTCGGGTGCTTGGTAATTATAGTGGCACAATTTCAGCAGATATTTTAACAGTTGGCTTTTCACGCAATGCAAAACCAGAACTTGCAGAAGCCAAGGGGAAGCGCCTGTTGATTGCTGCAGAGCTAGAAGAAGGCATGCGTCTCAATACATCTAATGTGAAGCAGTTAAGTTCAACGGATGAAATTAATGCGGAGAAAAAGTATAAAGATCCATTCAAGTTTGTCCCATCTCACACACTTGTACTGTACACAAACCATCTCCCAAAAGTAGGGGCGGTCGATGCGGGAACGTGGAGACGACTGATTGTGATTCCATTTCAAGCGAAAATCGAAGGTTCCTCAGACATCAAAAACTATGCCGATTACCTTTTTCATGAGGCAGGTGGAGCAATCCTTCAGTGGATCATAGAAGGAGCAGGACAAGTTATTCAGGATGGGTATAAAATCAAACAGCCGAAAGTCGTCCAGGATGCCATCCAAAAGTACAAAGAAGCCAACGACTGGTTCCATCATTTCATCACAGAACGTTGTGAGGTGGGGGAAACGCTAGAGGAAAAGTCTGGAGAGTTGTACCAGGAATATCGAGCTTTTAGTATGAGCGTCGGTGAATATGCGAGAAGTACCGCTGAATTTTATACCGCACTTGAAGGGGAAGGATTTGAAAGAAAGCGCACAAAACACGGCAGAATGGTCTTAGGACTTCAATTAAAATCTGAATTTAACTAAAAGGTGACACTCGATGACACCTATATATATAACTTTTTTATAGTAATAGATAAAAAGTAAATATATAAAAAGATAGGGCTAGGGGTGTCATCGAGTGTCACCACTAATGGAGGCGAGAAAAATGTTTGTCCAATTTATGATGGAAAACTATCTAAAAGATCAAAGTCCAATAGGCGACTTGGCAAGAGATATAAAATGTGATGCTACTTTTCCTGAAAATGCAGATACAGAAGAAGCTATTCAAAATTACCTTGAAGCGGAAGGCGCATGTTGGCAGTGTATCGATGCTTTCTTGCAGGCTTGGGAGGCATATACATGCTAGAAAAAGAGTTAGAGAGAAAACTTGTGAAAGAAACGAAAGCATTTGGCGGTCTGTGCATAAAATTCACTTCCCCATCTCTCATGGGTGTGCCTGACCGCTTGGTACTTTTACCTCGTGGCAAGATGGGGTTTGTTGAGGTAAAGCGTCCGGGGGAAATACCACGACCGTTACAGCAAAAGCGCATGAAACAATTAAGCGACCTAGGCTTTCCTGTGTTTGTGTTGGATGATGAAAAGAAAATCGCAATCATCTTGCAAGCGATTGGAGGTGATGCCGAGTGAAGTTCATACCACATGAATATCAAAGTTATGCAATTCGTTATATTGAAGAGAAGCATACAGCCGCTATATTCCTTGATATGGGCTTAGGTTAGGTAAGACAGTAATCACACTAACCGCCCTTCAGAATTTATTGTTTGATGCCTTTGAAGTACGAAAGGTGCTGGTGATTGCACCGCTTCGAGTCGCAAAAGTGACATGGCCAAGTGAGATTGAAAAATGGCAACATCTAAAAAACTTAACATACGCTGTTGCGGTCGGTAGTAAAGATGAGCGGCTAGAAGCTTTACAAAAACAAGCAGACCTCTATTTTATCAATCGGGAAAATGTCGATTGGCTCGTCAATCAAAGTGGACTTCCCTTTGACTATGACATGGTAGTAATCGATGAGCTTTCTAGTTTTAAATCCCATCAGTCCAAACGTTTTAAGTCCCTTTTAAAAGTTCGACCGAAAGTAAAACGAATAGTTGGACTAACAGGGACCCCAAGCAGCAATGGTTTGATGGACTTGTGGGCGGCTTTTCGAGTGCTTGATATGGGCGAAAGGCTCGGACGTTTCATTGGGCATTACCGAGAAACGTATTTCAAACCAGATAAACGCAATGGAGCAATTGTTTATTCCTATAAACCTCTGCCTCATGCGGAAGAAGGAATTTATGAAAAAATAGCGGATATGACCGTATCGATGAAATCAGAAGATTATCTCACGATGCCAAAGCTTGTGATGAACGATGTGAATGTATACTTGTCAGAAAAGGAAAAGCAAATCTATGAAACATTAAAAAAAGAACTCGTTGTCAGCATTCAAGATAAAGAGGTGGATGCGATAAACGCCGCAGCATTATCCAATAAACTATTACAAATGGCAAGTGGTGCTGTTTACGATGAAACGAAACAGACGATTGCCGTGCATGATAAAAAATTAGATGCGTTAGAAGATTTGATTGAAGGCGCAAATGGAAAACCCATTTTAATAGCTTATTGGTTCAAACATGACCTTGAACGGATAAAGAAGCGTTTCAAAGTGCGAGAGCTAAAAACGAAAAGTGATTTTACGGCATGGAATGAAGGTGACATTCCAATTGCGCTTATCCATCCAGCATCAGCGGGACATGGTCTCAATTTACAAACAGGTGGTTCAACACTTGTTTGGTTTTCATTAACATGGTCGCTTGAACTTTATGAACAAACAAATGCCAGGCTCTATCGGCAAGGGCAAAAGGAAACAGTTATCATTCACCATCTCGTCACCGAGGGAACAATCGATGAACAGGTTGTTCAAGCATTGAAGCGGAAAAGTAAAATACAAAACTCACTAATTGACGCAGTGAAAGCAAACTTGGGGGTGAGGGCTTGACACCAAAATACTATTTATCTCAAGCATTGTACTTGGATCAACGAATTGACAGCAAACTAGAACAAGTGGATGCTTTAAACGCACTAGCAACGAAAGCCACATCAACTTTAACGGATATGCCTAAACACAAAAGTGTAAGCACATCATCATTAGAAGACATTGTCGTTAAAATTATCGACCTACAACAAAGCATTAACCAAGATATCGATACCCTCGTTGATTTGAAAAGAGAAATCATTCAAGTGATTCAAGCGGTGGATGATAAAGAACTCCAAACACTTCTTGAAAAACGGTATTTGAATTATTGTTCTTGGGAACAAATTGCAGTAGAAATGAAATACAGCATTCAGCACATCTATCGTCTTCACAGCCGTGCGTTGAGTAAAATATCGATTCCACAAAAAGATGAGAGTAAATGTTGTTGAATGAGAGTTGCAGGCTTTGATATAGTTAAAATAGCGAAAAATAGAGTACACCCTGGGGGGAAGTTAGTATCCTTCGGGGTGTTTTTTATGTGGTTGGGAAGAATAATACACGGAGGGACTAGTCGCATGATTAGTCTTTTGGTTTGAAATAAAATCTGATAGAATAGTAGGTAGCCGAAATTGTTGGGGTGAATGGTTGTCACTTTTCCTTTTCCATCACGGGAAAGGAGGTGATTAACATGGATACTTTTCTTGAGTTTTTAAAAGAAGCCCTGAAAGGAATGACGCGAGCAGTCAGCGCACATTTATTTCAGAAAGCCTTTTTAGACAAAAAGAAAGCCACCCCGCGCCGTCGCAAGCATAAGGGTGGTTCTCAAAACAAAAATTAACTTTTAAATGACAACCACCCACCTTGACGGTAGAGGCTGCAGAGGGAAGAGTTAGCGCTCTTCTCTCTGTTATTATCTATATCCATTCTAACTGAAAAATATGCTCGTTTCAAGGAATTGTTTCTCGAATGAAATGAAACTTACGGGAAGATTGTTCAGCCGTATTGCATTTTCATAAAGATGAGAGTAAATGTTATGGAATGAGAGTTGCGATCTTTGATATAGTTAAAGTAACGAAAAATGGAATTTGCCCTAAGAGATTTTATATTCTCTTGGGGCATTTTTAATAAATATTATTGTTTTACTCAAAAGTGAGTAAAACCGTGAACGTTTTTTGATGTGAGCATGAAACAGTATCAGTATAGAAAAATATCCGAAAGCCTTCGTGAGGGAATCCTTGCGTTGGCTTTTTTGTGTTGGAGGTGAAAGTGATGCCAAGGAAACCGAAGCGACCTTGTTCCCAACCCGGTTGTCCAGAATTAACTCACAAACGTTTTTGTGTGGCACATGCCAAAGAAGAAGCGAGAAGGTACGAACGTTACCAACGTGACCCTGCAACAAGAAAACGGTACGGTCGGGCGTGGCGAAAGATCCGTGACCGCTTCATCAAAGCCAATCCGCTTTGTGAAGAATGCAAACGAAAGGGAAAGCTGACAACTGCACAGGAAGTACACCACATCCTTCCGTTGTCACGTGGTGGAACGCATGATGAAAGTAACTTGATGTCTGTTTGCACACCTTGTCACTCTTCTATCTCAGCACGTGACGGAGATAGGTGGGGGTAGGGGGGTATCTATCTCTAAACCCTTACAAACGTACAACGGACGGGTGGGCTCACGCAAAAAAAGACCGGTTCAAACAGGGTATTAACCCCCGTGAGAGAAATTGAGGTGAAAAAATGGCTAGGGACGGAACTTACCGAGGTGGTAGAAGGGCTCGTGCAGGTGATAAACCTTCCCCACTCTATGAAAAAATCGCAAAAGGACAACCAGCTAAAATACTAGAAATTCCAGACATACAACCTGAATCAATGCTTGAAGGTAGTGAGCTAGAAGTTGATTCATATTTTGCAGGAGAAGAAATGCCGCACCCAAGTGATTACTTAAGCGCACAACAAAGAGACGGACAGCCGCTAGGGGCAGACCTTTTATATATAGAAACATGGAACTGGCTAAAAGCAAGGGGATGCGAACAGCTTGTTAATCCAAGACTAATCGAATCCTATGCCCAAGCTTTTACAAGATATATTCAGTGCGAAGAAGCAATCAGTACATATGGATTGTTAGGAAAACACCCAACGACGGGCGGTGCCATTTCAAGTCCATTTGTACAGATGAGCCAGTCATTTCTAAAACAGGCAAACCTTTTGTGGTATGAAATATTCGATATCGTGAAGCAAAACTGTACGACAGAATTTATTGGCAACCCACAAGATGACATGATGGAAGCCTTACTATCGGGGCGGAAAAGGAGATAACAAATGACACTACACGTATTTTTAAAGGATTTAAATCATCAAAAACAAAAGCTAACCAAACAACAATATAAAACAATTCGTGGACAAGCCTTGGCAGGTGATGTTCAAGGTGCAAGTAAAGGACTTAGAAAATTAATGCGTTAGAGGTGAAAGAGATTGAATCAAAAGAATCGTTATACAGAAGAATTACAACAAATCGAGATTGAAAAACTAGTGCCTTATGCAAATAATTCTAGGACACACAGCGAGCATCAACTTAAAAAGTTGCAATCTAGTTTAAGAGAATTTGGTTTCATCAATCCAATTTTAATAGACCGAGAACATAATATTATCGCAGGGCATGGTAGGGTTTTAGCTGCTAAGGCAAATGGGATGGAGTCCGTTCCGTGTGTTTATGTAGACCATCTTAGTGATGCACAAAAGAAAGCGTATATTATCGCAGATAATCGTCTAGCTGAAGATGCAGGTTGGGATGAAGCCTTGTTAGCTGTAGAACTCGAACACTTACAAGAGCTTGAATTCGACCTAGACTTGGTTGGTTTTGATGCAGATGAACTGGATAAATTACTGAATAATACAGAAGGTGTGGAAGATGATGACTTTGATGTCGATGGTGAATTGGAGAAACCTTCCATTTCAGCTCTTGGTGATGTGTGGCTTCTTGGAAGACACCGATTAGTGTGCGGGGATAGTACGAAAAAAGCAACCTTCGACCTTTTGATGGAAGATAAAAAGGCAAATTTAGTGGTCACCGATCCACCTTACAATGTTGACTATGAGGGCAGTGCGGGGAAAATAAAAAATGATAATATGGCAAATGAACAGTTTTACCAGTTTCTTTTAGATGCTTTTACAAATACAGAAGATGCTTTAGCGAAAGATGGCAGCATTTATGTATTTCATGCGGATACAGAAGGTTTGAATTTCCGCAGAGCATTTGAAGAAGCTGGTTTTTATTTGTCGGGAACTTGTATATGGAAGAAACAATCCATCGTACTTGGTCGCTCACCTTACCAGTGGAAACATGAACCTATCTTGTTTGGTTGGAAAAAGAAAGGACGGCATCGTTGGTATTCTGATAGAAAACAATCGACTATTTGGGAATTTGATAAACCGAAACGAAGTGCAGATCATCCAACCATGAAACCTGTTCCTTTAATTGCTTATCCAATTACAAATTCAAGTCTAACGAACAGTATCGTACTGGACCCATTTGGTGGATCAGGTTCCACGTTAATAGCGGCTGAACAAACGGATCGGATTTGCTACACTGTTGAACTCGATGAGAAATACTGTGATGTAATTGTTAAAAGATACATCGAGCAAGTTGGAACGGATGAAGATGTGTATGTCATTCGTGATAATCAAAAAATTTCTTATAGCGAACTTGGGGTGAGTGCTAGTGCGTGAACTGACCTTAGGTTCGCTTTTTGATGGTTCAGGTGGTTTTCCACTCGCAGGTTTACAGTGTGGAATCACTCCAAAATGGGCATCTGAAGTTGAACCATTTCCAATACGAGTGACGACAAAAAGAATCCCCCAGATGAAACATTTAGGGGACATCAGTTCAATTAACGGTGCTGAAATAGAACCAGTCGATATAATCACTTTCGGTTCACCCTGTACGGATTTGTCCATTGCAGGAAAACGTGCGGGGTTAGACGGGAAACAGTCCTCCCTGTTCTATCAAGCGATTCGAATTATAAAAGAAATGAGGTGTAAAACAAATGGCGAAAATCCAAAATATGCAGTCTGGGAAAACGTCTGTGGTGCCTTCTCCTCCAACAAAGGAGAAGACTTCAGAAGTGTCCTCGAAGAATTCTGTCAGATTAAGAACGCGGAAGTTACTATCTCTAAACCAGAAAAGTGGGAAAACGCAGGAGAGATATTGGCAGACGACTACTCAATTGCCTGGCGAGTGCTTGATGCGCAATATTGGGGAGTACCCCAGCGTAGAAAACGAATCTTTCTTGTCGCAGATTTTACTGGACAACGTGCATCCGAAATATTATTTGAGCGAGAGGGCATGTCAGGGAATCTTAAGGCGAGCTGCCAAAAGGGGAAAGGAACTGCCGCCAATATTAAAGCAAGCACTGGAGAAACAAGCGAATTCTGCTTAAATGACCAAGGTGGAAGTCGAATGGATGTGACAAATGGTTTCACTGGGACATTACGAGCACAATCAAATCATCCGCCACTCGTATTTGAAAATCATGGACGAGATGCACGAGTAAAAGGTCCCGTTGAAACTGCGCAAACTGTACTTTCTGTTTATGGGACAGGTGGAAACAATCAGCCATTTGTTTTAAATCAACATAAAACCTATGATGTTCGCTTTACGTCTGAAGGGACAAGGAATGTGCGGGCGAATGTTTATGAAAGTGACATCTCACGAACAATTGATACATCTGGAAATATTCCCGACAGCAATCAAGGTGGGATTGCCGTTGTAAGCACAAAACAATGTACTTATTCGTCTAGTAAAAATTCTCACTTTACAACCGCTGAGGAAGAACTCGCAAGTACATTAGTTGCAACCGATTATAAAGATCCACCACTCGTGAATGATGACCATCTACTTGTTCGAAGAATAACACCTACAGAATGTGCTAGACTTCAAGGTTTCCCTGATGACTGGTGTGACAATTTACAAGAAGAAAACCCAAGTGAAGAGGAAGTTGCCTTTTGGGAGCAAGTTTGGGAAACACATCGACAACTCGTTAGTAAAAATAAACGACCCAAAACAAGAAAGCAGATTTTAAAGTGGTTAAAGCAGCCACATTCTGATACTGCTGAATATAAAATGTGGGGAAATGGAGTCGCATTGCCGTGCGTCTTTTTTGTGTTAGCTGGTATTGCGAAAAAAGAAATTCAGTAAAACCCTCCATATAACTTGATATAAACACCTTTTAGAGTGATAGATGGAACAATCCTATATTGAAAGGTGGTTAGTTAAATGGATGTACAACCCCTGATGCTTCAAAGGCTAAGAAAGGAATACCAACCTGGAAAAAGGGTTCAGTTACTCGAAATGGCCGATCCATATTCAAAATTAGAGCCTGGAGTGAAAGGAACGGTTCGACATATTGATGATATTGGCACAATTCATGTTTCTTGGGACACTGGAAGTACACTTGGCATTGTGTATGGAGTGGATAAGTGTCTAAAAATCGAACAGTGAAAGAGTAAGTCGAATAAGTGTATATAAACCTTGCTATAAAAGCCTTTTAGAGTGATGTATGTATGTAACAAAAACACACTTTGATAAGGAGCGAGGAGTATGTTCGACACAAAATTTGGCATCGAAATTGAATTCACAGGCATCACAAGAGAAAAAGCTGCAAAAGTCGCTGCGGAATTTCTAGCAGGCGAGTACATCGAGGGCGGTACTTATTACGACAAGAAGAAAGTAAAAACGCCAGACGGACGCATTTGGGAGTTTGTTTATGACGGAAGCATTCGCACACAAGTGAGCCGAGGAGGCAGACGGACAAACGCCGATCGCAAATACAGCGTAGAAATAGTCAGCCCGATTTTAACCTACCGAGAAGACATTGAAACGTTGCAAGAACTAATTCGTAAGATGCGAAAAGCGGGAGCCTTCACAAACGCAACTTGCGGGATACACATTCACTTAGACGGGAGTCCACACACACCGAGAAGCATTCGTAACTTTATCAACATTGTCGCAAGCCGAAATGACCTTTTTTACAAAGCGTTGGAAATTGGGCGGGAACGGATGCATTATTGCAAAAAGATGGACAGCCTTTTGGTTGAAAAGCTGAACAAGAAAAAGCCTAAAACAATGCGAGAACTTGAGGATATTTGGTATGAAGGCTACAGTGAAAGCAGAAGCAGGCATTACCATAACAGCCGCTATCATTTCCTGAACTTACACAGCTTTTTCACTAGAAACCATACAGTCGAATTGAGGGGCTTCAACAGCGTGTTACACGCAGGCAAAATCAGAAGCTACATTGTTTTAGCCCTTGCGATGAACAACCAAGCACTCACACAAAAGAGCGCTTCATCCATAAAGCCACAAGTTGAAAATGAGAAATTTGCCATGAGAACTTACCTTAACAGAATTGGCTTTGTAGGGGAAGAATTCAAAAACTGCCGGGAGCATTTAACGAAACCACTATCAGGATCATCAGCATGGCGGTTTCAGGTCAACTAAGACCTAAGCCGCCCACAAAACAAATGGAGAGTGACGACTATGAGTAAAAACAAATTATATCTAGCATATGGTTCAAATTTGAACTTAGAACAGATGGCGCATCGTTGCCCAAATGCAAAGGTTGTAGGATCTACTGGTCTGTTGGGGCACAGGCTCGTTTTTAGGGGCGCACGTGAAGGCGCAGTCGCAACCATCGAACCATCCAAGGGTGAAAGCGTACAAGCCCTTGTGTGGGAAATTACGCCGACTGACGAAAAGGCGCTAGATCGGTATGAAGGCTGGCCGCACCTGTATCGAAAAGAAACAATCGATGTACAGTTGGACGGGAAAATGGTACAAACTATGGTGTACATTATGAACGAAGGCCGACCGCTGAATCAACCAAGTGATTATTACTACAGTGTCATTTTGGATGGATACAAAAGTGCGGGATTTGATGTAGCTAATTTGAAAAATGCGGTTGCTGACTCTTTTGAGGAGAATGATGGAAAAAGCGAAAAGTAACTCGATCACAGAAGCTTGATGGAATTAAAACTGATTTAGATTTCGAACATTCTAATTTAACGTCATAAATGATGTAATCTTTTATGAATGTGTTGAATATAATGTATAGCAAGCTTAAAATTGGGGGATGTTATTGCTATTCACTTTTTTCATTCTCTGAACATCTGGATTTTTGTTTATCCGCTTGCTATAATATAATTAAGAGCGGAGAGGTCCTACCCTACAAGTGGACAACAAAAAGAACTGAGAAGTTCTGTCAAGAAAGATCGATTAAAAGCTGCGGTTACAATTACATCCTCAGCTTTTCTGTATGTAATTTGATAAGGTGTTAAAAGTCTTAAATTAAAGGGTATGAATAATCTCAAAAAACTTTTGCCTTGTTTTTTCTTTTTTTACGTATTATAATTAATTTGTAGCATATAATGTACGCAAGTGGCATTTTAAAAATGCTATATAACACAATAGACGTTAAGTGTTATATCCCCTTTACTCTAGGGGCTGAAAAATAATAAGAGTGAAATAACTATCCTGCTACGGACACACATATAGTAGCATACGTCTTCTAAAAGAATTTTTAAAAATGACTCTGGTAATTACTATCAGGGTCATTTTTTATAGGAGAAAGAACATATGGCTGGCTTGGTTGGTAGTAAAGATGATTATGCGAATTTAAGCAGTATCCCTACTGCAGATCAATTAACCCTTAAACTTGTACTAGAATATTATGATTCTTACATAGAACCTTATATTTATACATACACATCAAAAAATGAAGAGAAAATAGTTTTAAAATGCAGTCACACTAACTTCCCACATTTAATAGGACTGCATTATGCTGCAAATGCTAAATATGGAAGAAATCACGAGAAAGCAAAGCAGTTTAGAGGATTTAATGGATATAACGGCATAAAAAGTGGGAACATCACTAAACAAACAATAAAAGCAATTTATCCTAAGAAAAAAGAATTTTATAAAGATATGACCAAAAAGATAAGATATTTTTACAATTTGCATAAAGTATTAGAATCCCCTTTAGCGGTCTACTACAACAAAAATAAAAATGAAAAGAAAAAAAACAGTGATATAAATTGTGATGTACTCCTGTATAAAATTATTAATAACCAGTATATACATGTTGGTTTAGATGAAGAAGGTGGAAAGTACGTACCAAAAACTTTTTTAATAGAATCAGAGCCTATATTCATTGATGGTCAGACAGTTATTGAAATTGAAAAGTATGAAAAGATAAGGCATAGAAAAAACTAAGTAACTCTTAAAAAAAACATATTTTATTAATCCATCTGTTAAATAAGTAATTGTTGCATAATTTAATAAATATTCCAAGCTCAGATACTTCTCTGGGCCTTTTTGCTGTTCAAAATTATCGCTAGGAGGTGAGGAAAATTCGAAAATTGGAGGAATATAAACCGACCATTTATAAAGCTGATGGTTCGATATATAACGAAGAATCTGCTGATATGGCAGTGAATTTTATCAACTGTTTAAAACACACAAAAGGTGAATGGTTTGGGAAGAACTTTGATTTAATTGATTGGCAGGAGCAAATCATACGAGATATTTTTGGCATCATGAAACCGAATGGCTATCGGCAATTTAACACAGCTTATGTTGAAATCGCAAAGAAACAAGGAAAATCGGAACTTGCGGCTGCGATTGCTCTTCTTTTAACTTGTGGTGATTTTGAACATGGTGGCGAAATTTATGGATGTGCATCTGATAGGCAACAAGCCTCCATTGTATTTGATGTTGCCGTGGATATGGTCGAGCAGTCCCCTGCATTAAAGGCAAGAATCAAGCCTGTCCTTTCTCAAAAAAGATTAATTTATAAGCCACTCGGCAGTTTCTATCAAGTCCTTTCAGCTGAAGCTTATACGAAACACGGGTTGAACGTTCATGGTGTTGTGTTTGATGAACTTCACGCACAGCCGAATCGAAGGTTATATGATGTTATGACACATGGTTCGGGGGATGCACGGAAACAACCACTGTACTTTTTAATTACAACAGCTGGAAATGACCAACATTCCATTTGTTATGAAGTGCATCAAAAAGCAAAAGATGTGCTGGAAGGTAGGAAAATAGATCCAACTTTTTATCCCGTTATTTATGGTGCAGATGAAAGTGACGATTGGACAGATCCCAAAGTGTGGGAGAAAGCTAATCCGTCACTCGGTATTACCGTTGATATTGAAAAAGTAGAACAGGCTTGTGAAAGTGCCAAACAAAATCCAGCTGAGGAAAATTTGTTCAGACAGTTGCGGCTCAATCAGTGGGTGAAACAATCCGTTCGCTGGATGCCAATGGAGAAATGGGATAAGTGTGCTTTTCCAGTTGATCCCGACAGTTTAATTGGTCGAGAATGTTATGCAGGATTAGACCTGGCATCAACAACAGATATCACTGCATTTGTTTTGGTGTTTCCTCCTGAATATGAAGATGATAAGTATGTTGTTTTACCGTACTTTTGGATACCAGAAGAAAATATTACACAACGGGTGAATCGTGACCGAGTGCCCTATGATGTTTGGCAGCAACAAGGTCATATTCAAACAACGGAAGGAAACGTTGTTCATTATGCATATATTGAAAAGTTTATCGAAGAATTAGGGCATAAGTACAACATTAAAGAAATCGCCTTTGACCGATGGGGTGCTGTTCAAATGACACAAAATCTTGAGGGATTAGGCTTCACTGTAGTCCCCTTTGGACAAGGTTTTAAAGATATGAGTCCATCATCAAAAGAATTAATGAAATTAACTCTGGAAGAAAAACTAGCCCATGGTGGTCATCCTGTTTTACGTTGGATGATGGATAACATTCATGTCCGAACCGACCCTGCGGGAAACATTAAACCCGATAAAGAAAAATCAACAGAGAAAATTGATGGTGCGGTCGCAACAGTAATGGCGCTTGATCGGGCAATACGAAGAAGTGGAACGGTCGGCTCTGTTTATGATAATAGGGGGATTCTTTTATTATGATCAAGTATAAGTTAGGATTACTTTGTTCTTCTAGGTTTACTTTTATGCTTGTTTTGCATATAATAGAAGCATGAAAGTAAAGAGGGTGAGTTAGATGGACTATCGTGAAATGCTTGAAACATTAATTGAAAAGAAGGATGGTCTAATTTTAACGAAAGATGTAACGGATGCAGGAATTCCACGTACGTATTTAGGTTCCTTGGTAAAAGAGAACATTTTGGAGCGTATGGCTCATGGAATCTACTTATCACGGGATGCATTTGAGGACGAATTGTATAGCCTTCAAGCTAGGAGTAGTCGGTTGATTTATTCTCACGAAACCGCCCTTTATTTGCATGGCTTAACGGACCGTGACCCGTTGCAGTGGGTAGGGACTGTCCCAACAGGCTATAATAGTACGAATTTAAAAAACGAAGGTGTCAAGGTTTACTTTATAAAAAAAGAACTTCATCAGATTGGAACGACAACTGGAAAAACTGAATTTGGTCGTGACATCACTTTATACGATAAAGAAAGAACCATCTGCGACCTCATTAGAAGTCGAAATAATTTGGATGCTGATTTAATCAATGAAGCTATTAGACGGTATGTGAGAAGTAAAGATAAAAACATCCCACTTTTGTTACGCTATGCCGAGCAGTTTAGAGTACATCGAATCTTACGAAACTATTTGGAAATCCTATTATGAAATCAGCCAGACAATTGAAAGACCTCATAAGAAATGTAGCGAAACAGAAAGATATTAACTCTCAATTACTGATGCGTAACTACATGCTGGAACGTCTCTTAGAAAGAATCTCAGTGTCAGAGTTAAAAGATAAATTTATTCTCAAAGGTGGTATGTTGGTAGCGGCATTGGTTGGTATTGATATGCGGTCCACAATGGATATGGATGCAACTATTAAAGGATTTCCAGTAACAGAAGATGCCTTAAAGGCTGCGTTTGAGAAAATATTGTCCTCGCCAGTCGATGATGGTGTTGAGATGAAGCTGACAAAGATTGAAACAATACGTGATGAGGACGAATATAACGGCTACCGACTTTCTATTCAATCAAAACTTGAAAGAATGACGATTCCGCTAAAAGTCGATATAACGACGGGTGATGAAATCACACCTAAGGAGGTAAGTTATAGTTTTGACTTATTAATTGAGGACCGAACAATTGAAATCCTAGCCTACAATATTGAATCCGTATTGGCGGAGAAGTTGGAGACGGTTATTTCGAGAGGTCTTGCCAATACAAGAATGAGGGACTTCTATGATATTCATATTTTGTTAAAGACCCAAGGAGAACGAATTAATCCAAGCGTATTATCCTCGGCAGTTCTTGCTACCTCAGAAAAAAGAGGTTCCACGCATTTGTTACAGGACGGTCCACAAACATTGGACGAAGTTTTTCAAAGCAGTGAATCCAAACAAATGTGGACACGCTACCAAAAACAATTTGTATATGCTGATGAAATATCATGGAATGAAATTAAAGATTCAACGTTATATCTATGGCATCTAATAGAGAAGTTATTATAAAGTTAAATAACATTCATGCTTATATTGAATATGAAGTAAGCATGAAAGTTTAAACTAATAGAAAAAGTTATAGCTAATGATCAACCATTGACTTATAAGAAGAATTGAAATGAAAGACTACCCAAGCATCTCTTTTGAGGTGTTTTTTTCATGCCCATTTTTAGGAGGTGACTCATATCAATTTATTTTCAAGATTATTTAAATCAAGAGCTGAACCAAAAAACAGCTGGCTTGGCTCTTCCTATCACTTTCTCTTTGGTTCCACGAATAGTGGAAAGATGGTCAATGAAAGTACAGCTATGCAAACAACGGCTGTATATGCTTGTGTCCGTATCCTTGCTGAAACGATAGCCTCTCTCCCACTTCACACGTATGTGAATACTGAAACTGGGAAGGAAAAAGCAAGGGGTCACCCATTATACTCATTGCTTTATGATTCACCCAATTCTGAGATGACTTCATTTGTGTTTCGTGAAACACTGATGGGTCATCTTTTATTATGGGGAAATGCTTACTCTCAAATCATTCGGGATGGACGTGGAAAAGTAATCGCTCTTTATCCCTTACTCCCTGACAAAATGGAAGTGAAGAGAAATGAAAACAGTGAAATTTATTACATTTACTCTGCTGATGGACAAGACCACCATCTAAGGAATACCGATGTTCTTCATATTTCAGGACTCGGGTTTGATGGCCTGATTGGATACTCTCCCATTGCCATGGCTAAAAATGCGATTGGTATGGCACTTGCGACTGAAGAATATGGGGCGAAGTTTTTCGCAAATGGTGCCAATCCAGGTGGAGTTTTAGAACATCCAGGGGTGGTGAAAGATCCTAAGCGAGTTCGTGACAGTTGGAATCAAGTGTATCAAGGCACATCCAATGCCCACAGGGTGGCAGTGCTTGAAGAAGGGATGAAGTTTTCACCCATTGGAATTCCACCCGAACAGGCACAGTTTTTAGAAACACGGAAATACCAGACTGAAGAAATTTGTCGAATTTTTAGAGTCCCACCGCATTTAGTTGGGGATTTGGAAAGAGCGACATTCTCAAATATTGAACACCAGTCGATTAGTTTTGTCGTTCATACGATTCGACCATGGCTCGTTCGTATCGAACAATCCATTAATAAAGCCTTATTTACTGATGAAGAAAGAAAAAAGTATTTTGTTAGTTTTGTTGTTGATGGGCTTCTTCGTGGTGACTACGAATCAAGAATGAAAGGTTATTCGATCGGCATTCAAAATGGTTTTATGTCCCCAAATGATATAAGGAGTCTAGAAAACATGAATCCTATATCAGATGAAGATGGTGGAAATATTTATATGGTGAACGGTAATATGCTGAAACTAAAAGACGTTGGTGCGTATGCAAATTTAGGGGGTGATGAAACTGAAGAAGTTTTGGAATTGGACAAAGAAAGAAGCGGGTAGAACATTATTTTTAAATGGAGTTATTTCTGAAGAAACCTGGTACGGGGATGAAATTACACCCAAGCTATTTAAAGATGAATTGCATCAAGGAGCGGGTGACATTGCCGTGTGGATTAATTCACCTGGCGGAGATTGTATCGCAGCTTCCCAAATTTACAATATGCTAATGGACTACAAAGGAAACGTCACGGTAAAGATTGACGGGATTGCCGCAAGTGCTGCGTCTGTTATTGCCATGGCAGGTACAGAAGTACACATTTCACCGACTGGTTTAATGATGATCCACAACCCACTCACGGTCGCTTTTGGTGACGAGAATGAAATGGAGAAGGCAAGTGCCATGTTGTCTGAAGTAAAAGAAAGCATCATCAATGCTTATGAACTAAGGACGAACCTTTCACGAAATGAACTGTCGCTCCTTATGGATAAAGAAACTTGGTTCAATGCGAAAAAGGCAGTTGAGTTAGGTTTCGCAGATAAGATTATGTTTCAAAATGAAGGTGATGAAATGGTGACTGAAGCGACTGCCTACAGCCATATGGTCGCAGTGAATTCGATATTAAATAAGTTACCAAAAAGGGAAAATGCCCTTAGTGGTACTTCATATAAAGAACTTTCGACAAGATTAAATTTACTCAAATAAATGGAGGTCATACAGAATGAATAAAATTTTAGAGTTAAGAGAAAAACGTGCGAAGCTTTGGGACAAAACCAAGGCTTTTTTAGATGAAAAGAAAAATGAAAAAGGGCTGCTTTCTTCTGAAGATACAGCGACATATGAACAGATGGAACAAGAAGTGCTGGCATTTGGAAAAGAAATTGATCGATTGGAAAGACAGTCCTTAATGGATCTTGAACTCTCGAAAGCAACGAATACTGCGATTGTGAATCAGCCGCATAAAGAAAAAGATGATACTGCTAAAACAGGTTTTGCTTCAAATGCTTATAAAGAATCAATGCTTACGGCTTTAAAATCAAACTTTAGAAGAGTGGACAATGTGCTCCAAGAAGGTATTGATACCGATGGTGGCTATTTAGTGCCGACTGAATATGACAATCGGTTAATCCAAGGGCTTGAAGAAGAAAACATTATGCGTAAATTATCTACCATCATTAAAACGGGTGCTGAAAGAAAAATCAATATTGCCGCAACAACTCCTGCAGCTGCCTGGATTGATGAAGGTGGGCAGTTAACATTCGGTAATGCGAAATTTGACCAGATTAATCTAGATGCCCATAAGCTTCATGTTGCGGTGAAAGTTACAGAAGAACTGCTCTATGATAATGTTTTCAACTTAGAAAATTACATTCTTGATAAATTTGCACGAGCACTTGCGAACGCTGAAGAAGATGCCTTTTTAAATGGCGATGGTACTGGAAAGCCAACGGGAATCTTCCATCCAACCGATGGCGGAGAAGTTGGGGTGACTGCTGCAGGATTAAAAGCTATTACTGCAGATGAAGTATTGGATCTCATTTATTCCTTGAAACGTCCATATCGTAAAAATGCAGTTTTCATCACGAATGATGCGACTCTTGCCCTTCTTAGAAAACTGAAAGATGCCAACGGTGCTTATATTTGGCAGCCTTCTTATCAAGCAGGTGAGCCTGATACGTTACTTGGCTATAAAGTGTATACATCAGCCTACGTGCCAACTGTAGGTGCAGGAAACCCAGTCATTGCTTTTGGTGATTTTAGTTATTACAACATCGGTGACCGTGGTTCACGTTCTTTTGCTGAATTGAAAGAGTTATTTGCAGGAAACGGGATGGTTGGTTTTGTCGCAAAAGAACGTGTGGATGGTCGTCTGATTCTACCAGAAGCCGTTAAAATCTTGAAGATGAAAGCCGCATAATAAGGTGATGAGGGTATGATCATTTCACTAGAAGAAGTGAAACTTTACTTAAGAATTGATGGGGATGAGGAAGATACACTCATCACCCATTTTATTTTAAGTGCTGAAGAAATTTGTGAAGATATTTTACGGTTTCCTTTAACCGATTATGTTGAAGTGCCAAAGGTAGTCATACAGGCCATTCTTTATTGTGTTGCCAATATGTATGAAAAACGTGAAGGTAGTTATTATTACATGAAAAATGAAAGTGGCAGTATTACCGAAACGGTACAAGTGATGACGTATATGTTAGCCAATCTTCGTAAGGAAAGCTGGTGATTTTTATGGAGATTGGTGCTTTAAATAAAAGGGTTACATTTCAAAAGTTATCCATCACTACTAATGAAAATGGCTTTGATGTGAAAGCGTGGGAAGATTTCAAAACTGTCTGGGCGCATGTCACGAATCTTCACGGACGTGAATATTTTGCGGCTCAAGCAGTACAAGCCGAACAGACCGTAAAATTTACTGTTCGTTATTTAAACAATGTAGATACAACGATGAGGATTCTGTTCAAAGGCAAATCGTATAACATCACGGCAATCGACAATATCAAATTCGACAATCGATTTCTTGAAATTAAGGCAATGGAGGTGGACATCAGTGGCTGATATGAAAGTAGACGGAATGGATCAATTACTAGCTGAATTAGAAACACTCGGAAAAGCCGGGTCAAGAATTGAAAATAATGCTTTAAAAGAAGCTGGTGATATTGTGAAAAGTTCGATTGTAAATGAAGCACCCGTCCGAAGTGGGAAATTAAAAGGGAGCATTACGGTATCACGAGTGAAAACAAAAGGCGGAGTTAAGCAAGTGGAAGTTGGGCCAGATAAGGATGGCTGGTACGGAAAATTTGTCGAATTCGGCACAGTGAAAATGAAAGCCAATCCTTTTATGGCTAGAGGCTATGAAAATTCCAAAGAGGAAGCCATGTCCACTATTGAAAAAAGCATCAAAGACGGTCTAGGCCTATGAGTATTAATCAAGACATTCTCTCAGCTCTTTCAGGCATCGAGGCTCCAGTGAAATTCCAAACTTATACAGGTAAAGCCGAAACTTATATTACTTTCTTCACCTACCTCGATAAAGCTGAACAACACGCTGATGATAAGGAAACTGCGACAGGGTACTATATTCAAATAGATGTCTGGTCCAAATCGGATTATACGGAAACCGTGAAAGAAGTACATCGGCACATGGTCAAAGCAAATTTTACTAAGTTAAATTTTTATGATTTATACGAAAGTGATACGAAAACATATCACAAAGTAATGAGATTTTTCAAGGAGGTCATCCAATGGCACAAGTCGGATTAAATGATTTACATTTTGCGTTATTAGAAGAAGATACAAAAGAAACACTCACCTATGCATCACCAGAAGATTTGGTCGGTGCAATTAATGCGACCATCAACCCAACGGTAAACACACAAGAAATTTATGCAGATGATCAGTTATGGGAATCCATCTCTGCACTTGGAAAAATTGATGTAGAAATCGAAACAGCAGATTTACCACTAAAAGTACGGGCGAAGATACTGGGCAATAAAATTGTAGATGGTGTATTAATCGAAAATAAAGCAGATGTTCCACCACACATTGCGCTCGGCTTTAAAAGTTTAAAGTCAAACGGGACATATCGCTACGTGTGGCTTTTAAAAGGTGTCGCTCAACCAATGGCAGAAGATTATTCAACTAAAAAAGATAGTGTTGAACACAAGATGCCGAAGTTAAAATTAACTTTTATGCCAAGGCTTCATGATGGGGAATGGAAAAGAACCGCAGATGAGGATAGTACAGAATTTCAAGGGGCGGAATTATGGTTTGTCAATGTTCCTGGGGGCGATAGTGAAATTGAAGGAGATGGAATGCATGGAGATTAAATTAAGGAACAAGACGTATGTCGCAAGCTTCATCTCCGCAAGAATGGTTAGACGAACGATTGAAGTGTCAAGTGGCATCAATTTTGAAAAATTGACCCCTGAAGAATTAGATAAGTTAATCGATTTTATTGTCGACCTATTTTCTAATCAATTCACACGGGATGATGTGTATGACGGTCTAGCGTCTAAAGATTTAATACCGACTATCACTACTTGCATCAATGAAGTAGTTGGCAACCTTTCAGCTACCACAGGAGGAGAAGGAAAAAACGACTAGAGGGGAACGCTATGGATCCCCAAGATTTCATTGATCGGTTTTATTTAGCGCTTTTAGATAAAGGCTGGACATTTCCCGAGATTGACGAGATGGACATCATGTATTATTTACAGCTACTGACGAGAAAAATGGAAAGTGAAAAAGTGTATATTGATGATGTCCTATAGTGAGATATGATTATCAATTTAATTTTGTTACTGAAGTTGATTATCGATATACTATAAAAGTAAAGAGTCATAATATTCGTTTTACAATATAAATCCGATGTAGATGGTATATAATATATACAAAGGATATTTGAGTGTAAATATAAAACGAGTAGGGAATGATTATTTATGAAGGAAGCTCGAATTTTAGAAAAGCTTAAAAAAGGAGAAAGTCTCACTGTTGAGTTCAAAGAGAGTAAGAATAAATTAAATAAAGATGTGTTTGAGTCTGTTTGCGCTTTCTTAAATCGTAATGGCGGACATTTGTTTTTAGGCGTAAAGGACGATGGTAAAATTCTTGGAATCGAAAAAGATTCTGTGAGTAGAATCAAGGATAATTTTGTAACACTTATGAATAATCCAGATAAAATAAACCCTACTTTTTATTTAAACGTTCAGGAGATAGAAATAGAAGGAAAAACAATTCTTTATATATTAGTACCAGAAAGTTCACAGGTACACAGGTGTAGTGGGAAAATATATGACAGAAATGAAGACGCTGATATCGATATAACTAACAATACCAATCTTGTTTCAGTAATGTACATGAGAAAACAAAGTACTTACAGTGAGAATACAATATTTCCTGCAGTTACTTTAGAAGAACTTAGAGCTGATATTTTTCACAAAGTAAAAAAGTTAGCAGCTAATCAGAGAATTAATCACCCCTGGGAGAGTATGAGTAATCTGGATTTGCTAAAGAGTGCAGGACTTTTTATTAAAGATTTACAAAGTGGACAAACGGGAATAACTTTGGCAGGAATATTAATATTTGGTTCAGATCAATTAATATTTAACACAATACCGCATTATAAAACAGACGCCATTTTAAGAGTGGAAAATGTAGATAGATATGATGACAGGGACGACATTAGAACTAATTTAATTGATAGTTATGAAAGGTTAATGCAATTTGTGGCGAAACATTTAAATGATAAGTTTTATTTGGAAAAAGATCAGAGAGTAAATATTAGAGATAGAATATTTCGAGAAGTTGTATCAAACATTTTAATTCACAGAGAATATTTGAACCCGTTTCCTGCAAAATTTATAATTGAAAAGCATAGAGTAGTTACAGAAAATAGCAATAAAGCACACGGAAATGGAATGATAGATCCGGAAAATTTCTCACCCTTTCCTAAAAATCCAAAAATCGCAAATTTTTTCAAGGAAATAGGCTGGGTTGATGAATTAGGATCAGGCATTAGGAATATTGTAAAATATAATAAGATATATTCAGGCGTAGAGGCGAAGTTTATAGAGGGGGATGTATTTAGAACAATTATACCACTTGGTGCAAAAGAAAATGAAAGTTCTGGAGATACTGGAGTGGATGAGGAAACAAAGAAAATATTAGAGTTTTGTAAAACTCCTAGGAGCAGACAGGAAATACAGGATTATATGGGGATAAAAAGTTCTTCTTACATTAGAGAAAAAGTTTTAAATCCTCTGATTAGAGGAGGTTTACTTGAGTTAACCGTCCCAGATAAACCGACCAGTCCGAAACAAAAGTATTACTTTAAAGAGATAACACCACCCATTGAATAAAAAGACAAAGTAGTCATAGTGGTGCAGCTAGTGGTGCAGCTAGTGGTTAAGCTAGTGGTGCAGCTGGTGGTTAAGCTAGTGGTGCAGCTGGTGGTTAAGCTAGTGGTGCAGCTGGTGGTTAAGCTAGTGGTTAAGCTAGTGGTGCAGCTAGTGGTGCAGCTAGTGGTTAAGCCAGAGATAAGTTTTGAACAAGTGAATATACGTATAGCACCTGAACAAGGTGCTTTTTTTATGCCCAAAAGGAGGTGAGGTGTATTGGCAAAAGAAATTGGCAACCTGAATGTTGTGGTTGGACTTGATTCAACAGGTTTTCAAAACGGTATCGGTCAGCTAAACCGTGAAATGCGAAAAGTGCAATCTGAATTTCGTCTAGCAAGTACGGAAATGGGGAAACACGGCAAGGAACTTGATGGACTTAAATTAAAATCTGATAGCCTAACCAAACAAACAGAACTCCAAAGGCAAAAAGTTCAGGCACTTGAAGCGGCACACCAAAAATCTGTGGAAACCAAAGGTGCGGATGCGAAGGCTACACAAGAACTTGAAACCAAATTAAACAATGCTAAAACCCAACTTTCCCGTATGGAACAAGAACTGCAAAGCGTAAATCAGGAAATTAAACTCCAGTCGTCTGGTTGGCAACAACTCAGCCAAGCACTCGCTCCAGTCGGTGAAAAAATGCAGGAAATAGGCAAGAAAATGGAGTCAGTAGGAAAAGAACTTACCACAAAAGTGACACTTCCACTTGTTGGTCTTGGTGCTGCGGCTGTTAAAGTAGGGTCTGACTTTGAAGCAGGCATGAGTGAGGTTGCCGCAATAAGTGGCGCTACAGGTACTGACCTACAAAGGCTAGAAGAAAAGGCAAAAGAGATGGGGGCCACGACAAAGTTTAGTGCCTCTGAATCTGCCGATGCATTAAAATATATGGCCATGGCTGGTTGGGATACGAACCAGATGCTAGACGGGCTTGAAGGGGTCATGATGTTAGCTGCTTCAAGTGGTGAAGACCTAGGTCGGGTTTCTGATATTGTCACAGATGCCCTTACTGCTTTTGGTATGGAAGCAAGACAAGCTGGGGAGTTTGCGGATTTACTGGCAAGTGCATCATCCAATTCAAATACAAATGTCGGGTTACTTGGGGAGTCATTTAAATATGTGGCTCCTCTTTTTGGTGCGATGGGCTATTCTGCCGAAGATGCGGCACTTGCATTAGGGTTAATGGCGAATGCGGGAATTAAAGGAAGTCAATCTGGTACTTCCTTAAAAACAGCCATCGCCAACTTAGCGAACCCAACAGATAAAATGAAAACCGCAATGAGTGAGCTCGGTATTTCCATTACAGATGCCAATGGTGAAATGCTCCCATTTAAAGATGTGATGGATGAATTACGTGGGAAATTTGCAGGTTTAACTGAAGAACAACAAGCTCAATATGCCGCAACAATCTTTGGTAAAGAAGCGATGAGTGGGATGCTTGCAATCATCAATGCATCGGATGATGATTACGAAAAACTCACCCAAGCGACAAGGGAATATAACGGTGTCGCAAAAGAAATGGCGGATGTCATGATTGATAATCTGCAAGGCGGACTGACCATTTTAAAATCTGGTCTTGAAGGTGTAGGGATACAAATATTTGAAATCCTTCTTCCACATCTTCAAAAGTTAGTCGAAAAGCTTCAACAAGCAGTCGATTGGTTTAGTAATCTGAGCCCGAAAACCCAAGAAACCATCGTGATGTTAGGATTGGTCGCTGCCGCAATTGGTCCTATTTTATTAATCGGTGGAAAACTCATCGCAGGCATTGGGACAGCCATCTCTGTGATTTCTACTATATCGGGAGCGATAGCTGTTGCCACAACAGGTGCAGCTGCCGCAACTCCAGCCATTGGCGGACTTGCGACAGTTTTTACAGTGCTGACAGGACCAGTTGGAATTGCAGTCGCGGCGATTGCTGCTTTAACGGTTGCTGGTGTTGCACTCTATCATCATCTCTCAAAAGAAAGTATTCCAGAAGTACAGTTATTTGGAGATGAAGTCTCTGAATCGACAAAGAAAGCAGTTGGTGGATTTTTAGAATTAAATGATGAGGCAACACTCGCATTAAATCAATTATCTTGGAGTGGACAGGAAGTAACAAAGGAAATGGCAGATGGTATCACGGAGAACTTTTCGCAGATGGCCAGTCAAATTCAAGCTGGATTAGATGAGCATCATGAAGCATCTCTCTCCAAAATCCAAGGTTTTGTCGACAACAGCACCTCACTTTCCAAACAGGAACAAGAAGAAATTCTAAACAATATGAAAGAAGGCCATGAAAGCCGAAAACAAACCGTGGCAGACGGAGAAGCCCGCATCAAAGAAATACTAGAAACTGCTTCTACCGAAAAGCGAGCTATTACTAAGGCGGAACAGGAAGAAATCAATGCCATTCAAAAAGAAATGGTTGAGATGGGCATCCAAGTTTTATCAGAAAACGAAGTCGAAGCGAAATCCATCATGGAGCGGATGAAAGCACAGGCGGGTGAAATCACTGCAACGCAAGCAGCTGAGGTTGTGAAGAACAGCCTCGAACAGAAAGAGAAAACTGTTCAAAATGCAGAAGAACAGTATGACGAAGTAGTCAAAGAAATCATCCGACAGCGTGATGAGGCAAAAACCATCACGAAAGACCAAGCGGATAAGTTAATCCAAGAAGCCAAACGTCAACGAGATGACACGGTAAAACAAGCGGAGTCCATGCATGAAAATGTGGTCAAAGAGGCAAAAAACCAGGCGAAAGAACACGTAAATCAAGTGGACTGGGAAACGGGTGAAATCAAGACGAAATGGCAAGTGATGAAAAGCGATATCGCAACGAAGGCAAGTGAAATCAAGCAGAATGTCATCAACCGCTGGGAAGAAATCAAATCTGCTTCTTCTGAAAAATGGAATAACGTGAAGACGACACTTGCAAATAATTGGAACTCCATGAAAACGGACACGTTGGCAAAAGTCCAAGAAATCAAGGCAGATGTAACAGAAAAATGGGAAGCCATCCGCTCTTCCACTTCTGAAAAATGGGCATTGGTTAAAGGTGCGGTTGCTTCAAGTATCGATGGTATCAAAACGAAGATTTCTGAAGGCATCAGTAAAATCCTTGAATGGAATGCGACTAGTGTGAAAGAAAAAGTGTTCAGTATTGTACAAAAGGTAACTGAAGTCATGTCTAAAGTGACGGGCGGTGGAGATAGTCCAGAGAAAAACTTTAGTGGAACAAGTTTTTTCCAAGGTGGCTGGACGATGGTCGGTGAACTTGGACCAGAGTTAGTCAAACTACCAACGGGCAGCCAAATTTATAATGATGCTGAAACGAAAAGAATGATGAGAAGTGGTAAAGACATCACGCAGCACATCACCATCAACAGCCCTATTCCACTTTCTCCAACTGAAACGGCTCGTCAAATAAAAAACACATCTCGTCAACTAGCGATGGAGTGGTAGGTGGTGACTTATGACGTCAATTACATTAACAAACGCGGATGGGTTGTCTGTCACTTTAGGTAACCATGCGCCTTTTTATATTGAAAAAGTAACAGGATTAAGTGAAGTTGCAGTGCAGTTTGAAACACAAAAAGCACCAAAGCAACATGGTTCAACTTATTTTGACAGTACACTTGGTGAACGCGAGATTACCGTTGAAGGGACAATCATTACCAGGAATCACCTGAGTGAATTGCAGGAGAGAAAACGATTGTTGCAACAAGTAGTGAATCCATTAAGGAAGCAACCAATAAAACTTAAGTATGAACATGAATCTTCTGTGCGTGAAATTATGGCAACGGTTGAAACGACACCGATATTTCCGAATGACGCAGGACAGCATGGACTCTACTATCAAAAGTTCATGCTGATTTTGATCTGTCACCAGCCATTTTGGCAGGACATTTATGCAGAAAGTCGAGAGATGTCGTACTTGATGGGCGGCTTGCAGTTTGGACTCAGGCTTCCTACGACTTTTGCAAAACGTGGCTTTCAGCGGGCGGCGGTTAATGCGGGTGATGTGGCTACTCCTGTTGAAATTGAATTCAAGGGAGCCGCTGTGAATCCGACAGTGAACAACGCAACCACTGGACAAGCCATTAAAGTGAATCGTTCCCTTGGTCCAGATGATGTATTAACCATTGGTACAGAGTTTGGTAAAAAGTATGTTCGTATCAATGGGGAAAATGCTTTTCATTATTTAGATTTATCGAGTGTGTTTTGGCAACTTGAACCAGGCTCTAACATTTTGAGTTATGCAAGTAACAATGACAGTATTAACACCCGTGTCAAAGTGACATGGAAAAACCGTTTTATCGGAATATAAGGAGGGATGACTATTGGGTGAGCACTATCGCTTTTTTGATTCAATTGATGGAAAAGATGAGCGGGTTTATTCGGCAGATGAATTTGCCGAGTATTTCAGGCAGTTGCTGACAAGTGGTGTATTGAATGGTGATACGAATCTTGAAGTACAAAGTAATGGAAGCAATATGACCGTTTCCATCCAACCGGGTTATGCGTGGCTAGAAGGGTATCTGTATAAAGTGGATGAGGAGCCACTTCCGTTAATTATAGATGCAGCAGATCCAACTCTGGATCGTATCGACCGAGTCGTCATCCGCTTGGATAAACGATTAGACCATCGCTATGTGAAAGCCTTTCTACTTAAGGGTGATTCGGCAGCTGAACCGATACCACCATCTATCACCCGAGATGAGAATATTTATGAGATTTCTTTGGCACGGATTCAAGTGACGGCAGGGAAGTCTTTTATTGATGAAAGTGGAATAGTTGATGAACGGTTCGATGAGAAGGTATGCGGTCTTGTCAATTCCCTCATCAAAGTGGATACGCAGCATCTCATTGATCGGTTTGAATTTACATGGGGAGAATGGTTTCAAGGCATTCGCCAAGATACCTTTGTGCCGCTGAAGAATTTACAGGATGGTTTTTTGATAACACCCGATGATATTATCCATGCCATTCCCGACAGAAAGCTACAAGTGGAAGAAGGATGGCCTGTTTCACATATGGAATTCCAGAATACTCGGTTGGATGAGAGCGGAAATGTGTATATTCATGCCTTTCAAACAGGTGGACAGCTTTTTAGGTATGATGTCGAACCGAATCAGTCCAGTGAAAACTTACATGGGAGTTCATGGATTGCGATACCGTTTACCGTGAATAAAGAAACGGATCGTGTTAGAGCAACCATGCGTCTAAAACGAAACAGTATCGCTCGGCTCCGTTCTATTATTTACGAAGCAAAGGAAGATGGGTTGCCAGATACGACAAAAGAAGTTGGGCGTTATATCGCGGATAGTTATACCGACATCTCGGGTAGCACGTTTAATAATGCATCTTGGGAAATTCCATTGACAGAATTGCTTGTACCTGAAAAACAATATGTACACGTCTTTTACGGCAACTCATCCGAGTATTACATCAATGCTGAATATGCGAATACGCCGGGTGAAGTCAATTATTATCGGACAACAAATAGTGGTACAACTTGGACACCGCTTGAAAGAACCACATTTTTAGAGATAGATGGAATTGCTGAAGAAGGGGAAGTGCTCATCACGTATCCTGAAAAAAGAAGCTTCAAAAATCATTTGTCTATCAGCGTGGATATGATTAACTCAATCAATTCTTCATACCAGATTGATATTTTAGATAATGAAAATAACTTGATAAGAGAAAATATCACTGCCAGTCAACAGCTATTGGATCTTAACCCAGCCCTGTACAATGCGCTCAAAATTAGAATTCGGCTGATGAGAGCAGGAATTGAAAATCCAAAGCTAAGGGATTTCCTGTACCGATGGATAAGTGACTTGACCTTGACGCCACCAAGTCAAGCGATGATTCCTTCTGAAAGCAATTTACTTTTAGCGCATCCCATCAATACATCGGCTGAGGCGGAGAATGTGATAGGAACTTATCAAGTGGCTTTGGGAGGAAATTATCGCTTAACGTTTGAGCTGCGTTCCGAAAATGCCAACTACTCGGCATACGTTAATGTCTATGCGGAAAACAGAACGACGGGCTATAAAATTGGGGCTGCTTCCTACCGTGGAACAGATTATCGACTTCTATCCATTGATATAGGGGCTGTACCACCTAACGGTAAAATCATCGTTGCACTCTCGGGACACAACTACAGTACGTACAGTTACTATAAAGGCTATGTTCGTAACATCAAATTGTACGGTGAGCCTGGGTATTTGGAAGAAAGCATTGTAGGGTAGGTGAATTTTTATGAAAATCATTCTTAATCAAAGAGATGGTGTAATTAAAGGGATTGTAGGTAAAAGCAGTGTCCCGCAGGCACTACAGGAAGATGAAGTGGAAGTAGTAGTCCAAGATAAACGATTGATTGAGGCTTTTCAAGAGGGTGAAGAAATTATCTATGATCCAGTAACTGAACATTTCTATGTACAACCAATCGTTCATATTGATCCAGAGAAGCAGGTTCTTTATGAAGCGATTGCCAATCTGCATGAAGAGATTCAAGAATTAAAACGCGGAGGTGCTTAACGCATGGTGTATCCATATATGATTCCTATTTATGCTTTTCTTGTGAAAGTGGGAAGTCGAACCATTAACCACTTGCCAGAACCTTATCAAATTCCAGTAGCAGAATACTTAGCTAATGAAGCGGAAGCGGCACAAAATGAAGCCGATTAGAATCCTGACCCCCACTCTTGATTTGGTTGGAGAAATTGATAATTATCTATCCTTTTCGTTTAGTAGAAACTATCATCGACCAGGTGAATTCCAGCTTGTCACGAACAACCGTGTGCAGCATGCAGACAAGCTCTTCATCAATCAGCTAGTCATGGTAGGCAATGATCCAACGAAAACAGGAATCATCCGTTACAAGGAAATCCAACTCAATGAGGAAGGTGAAGAAATTCTGACTGTGAAAGGATTCCAGCTTGGTGATATCTTTAAACAGCGCATTACCTTTCCTTCAGCTGGTGCTGCCTATGATTTGCAAAATGGTCCTGCAGAAAGTGTGATGAAACATCTTGTGAAAAGGAATTGCATCGAACTGGTTGATATGGCGTTTTCATTTCTTGAAGTTGAATCGGATTTCCAACGTGGTTCATCGATTGAATGGCAAAGTCGGTATAAAAATCTTGGTGAAGAATTGGAACAAATCAGTCGTTTTACCAATGTTGGCTGGCATGTTATCCCTGACCTTACATCAAAGAAGTGGGTATTTGACGTTTACAATGGAAGGAACTTTTCAGCGGAACAATCTGAACAACCTCCCGTCCTCTTTTCGACAGCGTTTGATAACGTCCAATCTCAAGCGTTTATCGATAACATTCTGGATTATGGTAATCAGGCTGTGGTCGGAGGAAAAGGCGAGGGTGCAGCACGAGAAATTGTCTTGACTGAAACAACGGCATCTGGACTCGATTTGCATGTCGTTTTTGTAGAAGGTCAAGACAGCGATGAGTCAGGTGACATGTTGACGCAAGGAGAACAGCAATTGTCGGAGCATCCACACGTGCTTTCCTTTCAGTCGAAAATATTGCCTTATGGCCCATTTCGCTATCAAAAGGACTGGGATGTTGGCGATCTGGTCACTATCCAGCAATCGGAATGGGGCTTGCAGTTAACTACCCGCGTCACCGAAGTACAAGAAATCTATGAGCGGGACGGCTTGGAATTGCATGTCACATTCGGTAGTGAAGTCCCGACTTTTGCCGACAAGACAAAGCAAAAAATAAAGCAATTGCTTCAAAGTAAAAGGTGAGGGTTTGTTTTCATCCTGCCATAGTACCCCTGTGCTACACTGTTGTTGGGGGTGTGGTATATGATGGATGAAAAATTACTAGATGAAGACTTGGAGAAGATGCAGCCTTATTTAATGAAATGGCATAGAGAATACTCAGTTATGCTTCTAACTTCTCCGTATGAGACATTGAAATACGAAGTGACGATGGAAGGCTTTGCTTCAGTTAAAGACATGTTGTGTCAAAGCTATCTTTATTCAATTTCTGAGGCTTTTCGTGAGCTGGTGAAAACTTACTATTATGCTCAAGCTGCATATAAGATAGAAAAAGAACTAAGGGAGAAAGGTGAAACTGGCTGGAGCAATCATTGGAAGTACGAAGTGAAGAATTATTATTTTCGAACCGTCATCCCGAGAATCATTTCTCTGTTGGATTACGTGGCGGTGATGATTAATGAATTGTCCCGGTGTGAGTTAGTGAAAGAGGAAGGAAGAGTCTACTTCAATCCTTTTAAAGCCCTCTTAAGAAAACGTAAGCAAAAAGCAGGATGGTTATCTTTCGAAGAAATTAAAGAATTGAATCGTATTCTTTCGCATGCCTATAAAGGTATACAGCAAGAAGATAGAAAAATTCTCAGACACTATCGAAACACAGCAACCCATAGATACTTTGTGGGGATAGATGAAGTAAGCGTTCCATTTCAAAGAAGAAAATTGTCAAAGCAAGAGCAACAAATGCTAGAAACGCAGCAAAAATATAGTTATGGAATGAGGGGGAGACCTGAATATTCCTATGATGAATTAAATGGCACTGCTGAAAAGCTGTTGAACAATTTGGATGTTATGCTCTCTCGGTTGATAGGGATGGACATGATGCAAAGTGCGGTAAAACGAATAGAGGAAGAATAACAATTTTCAAATTGAATATCTCATACACACAAAGGACATCGACATGATGTTCTTTTTTTATTGGGAAAGGAGCAAACACATGAAAGATATTTTGCATATTGCACAAGTTTTGTGGGCTGCGGTTGGTGGCTCGATTGGATGGTTTTTGGGAGGAATGGACGGATTGGTTTATGCGCTCCTTATTTTCTTAACCATTGATTATATAACTGGTCTAATGTCAGCGGTACTCGAACGCAAACTTTCAAGCCGCGTTGGTTTTAAAGGTATTTTTAAGAAGATGCTGATTTTGGCATTTGTCGGTATCGGCAATGTGCTTGATTTGTATGTACTCGAGCAGGGCAGTGCCATTAGAACAGCAGTCATTTTCTTTTATCTTGCCAACGAAGGAATAAGCATTATTGAAAATTCCTCAAAGATTGGACTGCCTGTTCCAGAAAAATTGAAGTTATTGTTTCAAGAAATACATTCGAAAGGGGATAACAAATGACTCGATTAATTTTTGATTATGGCCATGGTGGAACAGATCCTGGTGCTACTTACAGAGGAAGAAAAGAAGCGGACGATGTGCTTTCAATTGGAAAAGCAGTCGCAGCTGAAGTAAGAAGGCACGGGGTGACATTAGATGAAACACGGACAACAGATAAAACAATGAGTTTACGGGAACGAAGCAACTTGGAAAATCGCAAGAAGTATGATTACTTTATCTCATTTCACCGTAATGCTTTTCAACCTGAAAAGGCAAAAGGGGTTGAAACATTTTTGTACACGACAGGAGGTGCTCAAGCTAAACAACTGGCAGAACGAATTCAAAAAGAATTGGTTGCAGTTGGTTTTGCCAATCGAGGTGTGAAGCGAGCGAACTTCCATGTGCTTAGAGAAACGAAAGCGCCTGCTGTTCTGATTGAAATTGGCTTTATTGATAATACAGCTGATAATCAATTGTTTGATAAAAAGAGAAAACAAATCGTTGAGGGGATTGCACGAGCGATTCTCAATCAAGTAGGTGTGACCTATAAAGCAGTTGCTTCAAATTCTGTTACTCCTGAAAAACCAACATCCTCATCAACGGGTACGCTTTACCGTGTGATGGCAGGTTCTTTTGCGAACAAAGCGAATGCGGAAAAGCAGGTTGCTAGATTGAAGAAAGCGGGATTTGATGCGGTTATTATGCCGAAATAGCAGATGAAACAAGTGGCTTTGAACTGGTTATCGGTTCAAGGCTTCTTTTTTTGGTCTCTTTTTTCTCTTACAGACACAACTGTTTTTTATCTCTAATTATAAGTGAGATATGACTTGATAAGTGTTTCAAACCATTTTAACATACAGACACCAAAACTTAAGGAGGCGTTCAAAATGCTTATAAATCAAGCAGTTACACAGTTTTTGCAGCATTTGGTTTCTATCGATCGGTCAAAAGAAACCGTCCGCGGCTACGATGCAGAACTCGGATATTTCAACCACTTTTTGACGGCTAAGTATAACGGTCCTGTTTACTTGGAAGATGTCGAACTATCAGACATGGAGGAGTACCTGGCGAGTTTAAAGAATCGAGGGATTTCCACAGCTACTAGAAACCGAGTTGTCTACGTTTTACGCAGTTTTTACAACTATTGTAGGAAGCGAGAACTTTGCGAAAAGAACCATGCGGAGTTGTTGGAGCCAGTTAAAATTATTCAAAAAGAACGGGATTTTATCACGGAGGAAGAATTTCATACACTGATTGAAAAAATAAAACAACCTGTCATTCGAACGGTCATTCAGACGATGTTTTACACAGGCGGACGCATTACGGAAATGAAAAATTTGAAAATAAGAGATGTCGACCTTGAAAATAGCGTTATTCACATCATTGAAGGAAAAGGCAAAAAAGACCGTGACATTCCGATTAGCCAAACATTGCACGGCATCTTGACGAACTACTTCAACAATATTCGTGAGCATGATGATATTTCAACCGACTTCTTCTTCGCCATTCCGAAATCAGGCAGCATTTCAGGAAACTACGTCAACCGATTATTAAAAGAAGCCGTTGATGAACTTGGCTGGGAGAAGCACATTACTGCACACGTACTCAGGCATTCATTTGGAACAAACTTACTTGAAAAAGGCGCATCACTTGTCAGCATTCAAAAACTACTTGGTCATGCAAACTTGACCGTCACTTCACGCTACTTGCATCAAGATAAAAGTAAGCTAGCAGAAGTAGTCAATTTATTATAAATAAAGGAGATTGATAGAATGGAAAACAACGAACCGAAATACAATACCAAGGTACGTAAGATTATCGACTTGCTAAAATTTAAAACCCGTCATGAGGTAGCGAAGGAGATGAATTACAAAACTTACAAATCACTCGATATGTTCATGAGACGGAGAAATTTTCACTTCGATCCAAAGCAACAGCAGTACATCCCAGCAAACCTTGTGAACAAGCGACCAGAGCGCAGTGTGTCGGTTACCTACGCACCGAAACGGGCAGAAGCGATTATGACTGCCTTTGAGGACGAAAACGCAGACCCACGCACGATTGCCCAAAACGCAGGCTTTGAATCACACAAGGATATGGCGGATTACATGAAGTCGAAGGGATTTGAATGGAGCATTCACAAAAATAACTACGTAGAGAGTGTCGGCTATATAGAGCCACTGCACGAAGAAACGGAAGAGGAATCAAGAACTGAATCAGCGCAGCCTAATTTGAAAGGAGCGACTGCTGAGGGGATTGAAGAGTACATCCCCTTCCTCCGCTTCCTCTATGAAAAACGAGACGAAGTGTATACCCTTCTTTCAGGAATCCGAGAAGACGGAAAGCTTCCAAGATACGCCGTACCAGGACTTGTTCGAACGAAGGCCATTTACATGAGCGACCTCATCGCCAAATTAACCGCTGAATTCAGTGAGGAGAAAAACATCACCCAACGGGAAATAGTTGAAGGCGCACTTATTGAATATTTACAGAAATACGGATTCAAGCAGGAGGTGGATTCACTACTCAAGAAGTGAGTGAAAAAAAGAGCGGATTTTTCTATATATAAGAAGGGGCCGCATGCTTAAATCTTATTTAAAAAAGCCCAGTCTGCGATAGCAAATGGGCTTGTCTTAATTTTAAAAATGCTATTCATCTATCCTTATTTTTCTCGTAATCTCTTTTCCCACTCTTCCGGAAAACCAAGCTCTTCCAGGTCGACATACTCTGCATATTCCTCTATAAGGGCATGCAAAAAAGTGATAAAATTTGTACGATTATCTTGATGCAAGAGTTTACTCAGAACATATACTGCTGCAAATACACCACTATTTCTTATTGAACTCCGTTTTGATTTAAATAGAGTTGGTTTAATGGTGAGTTTCTTACCGTACAATCTTCCGTAATGCGCACATACATTTCTTACGTAAGCAAGTGAATGAAGCCAACTTTCTACGTAATAATATGGGACGTTGAAATCTTTAACGACTTTATTCTTGGTATCATCTTTTAGATTCCTAAATAGTTTGGACAGTTCTCCGAAAGAAGTCACTTCGATTGCAACCCAAAAAGGAAACTCCCCACCATATTTGTGTCGATGATGCATAACAAAAAGTTCCCGTCCAGCTCTGTCAATCTGTTTATCAAGCTCTTCTAAAAAACTATCGTGTGGTCTTTTGGAACTGAAATTTCCAGAATTCCTGTAACCTAAAGCCCCAAACTCATGAGCATGGTGATAGGCAATCTTAGAGCGGAATTCAATCTCTATAAGTTCTAAGTACTTCATCAAAAGATCCCGTAGCTTTTGATCAAAATTGTATAACATCTTCATGTGAGTAAAAGTGATTTCGTCCCGAAACAAATCCTTATTACTGGTTTGTCTGAGTGTGAGTCCATAAGCAGAAAATCTATAATAATTCACCCGCTTTAAAAAGGATAACGCCTCTTCATCATTATGAATAATTAGATTCCGTTCTTTTAGAATCTTAACTTGCTGCTCGTAAGTCGTAGGTTCTTTAATGTTTATCTCTGAAGGGTCCAATTAAAATCTCCCCCAAAATATAAAAAATGACCCACCTTGGTCCGCATTATTAAGAGGCGTGGTGGGTTCTGTTGCCATTATTATATCAAGAAGTGGCTATACTGTAAAGAGGCAAATACCAAAACGCGAATTTTTATTAAGCATGGGTTGAAGCAGGAAGTGGAATCACTGCTAAAAAGTGAGTATGCCAAAGGAACAGTCTCTTCACCTGAGGGGCTGTTTCTTCCCATTTTGCCTTTTTGTTTAGTGGCAATCCTTGCGTTTGAATTGTATAATAAAGATAAGGATATGATAAGAAAAGGGGCTGTTTATATGAAAGAATTGAAATTGGATTCAAAGGAATTCAAGAGAGTCCTTCACAACCTTCACTTGGAAAATCTGAGCCTTTCTCTCGATATGCAGAAGAAAGTGCTTGATCTTGTGAATGCCAAAGTTTCTATTACCCCTACTCTAATAAAGGATATACTCGGGCATGGGAAAGTATAACGAAAAAGACAATGACGATTACCTTTTAAAGCATAATCTTTTCGGGATTGATTCCCACGAAGAGCTGGAGAAAGCAGAGACATTGTCGTTTTCACTTCGTGCAACGGCATTGGAACAAGGGGACTATACAATAGATTCTTTTACCTTGAAAGGGTTTCAAGACCTTCATCGCTATCTGTTTCAGGATATTTATCCTTTTGCGGGAAAGTTCAGGGATGTCCAGTTGATGAAAGGAAACACCCGCTTTTGCCAAGTTCAATTTTTGAATAACATCGCAATTGATTTATTCCGTGAGCTAAACGAAGAGCCCTTCTGGAATTCATTAGAAGAGGCAGCTGATCGTTTAGCTTATTTTAAATCGGAACTCAATATGCTGCATTCTTTCCGTGAAGGAAATGGGCGAACGATTCGTATTTTTATCCATGCATACGCATTGGCACGGGGTATCGAATGGGCATATGAAACAATAGATCGGGAGAAGTATATGCAGGCAATGATACAATCGGTCGTCGATTTAGGAGCATTACGAAAAATGTTATTAGAGACAATTCAATTTATTGAGTAAGTATCCAGAATCATAACGACCCACCTTGGTCCGCATTGTTAAGAGGCGTGGTGAGTTCTGTTGGTTATAGTATAATTTATGCTAAAACTTAATCCAAACAAAATGACCCACTCCTCGGAAGGAACATGGGTCTGAACACTAACGTGATTATAGAATAGCGTAAAATAGTAGTACGGGTCAACTCTTATAGTTCTTATTTAGACACAATTTCATTCAGAATTAAAGCCGAAAATAACACAAATAAGACAAATTTAAAAAGAAATACTGCTGAATAAAATCCATATAAAACCCTTATTTTAGTAGAATCATAATGGGAATCTATATGTATAACAAGCATATAGTAGCTAACAGTATGCACCATCATGCTTATGCTATCATTAGTTTTCTCAATGTGTGATTAAGAGATGCCACAACCCCCGAAACGGCGCGGTTAAGCGGTTTTTCCAGTGGTCAATCTTTAGGTGATTAGGTGCGATTAACGAAAATGGTGTTACAGTAACAATTGCTGAATTAGTAGCAGACATCGAGGGTGCTACTGTTGAAGTGAAAAATAGTAAAGGTGCTACTGTTGAAGTTGAAGCTGTTGACCTTTCAGCAGGCGAGAAAACAGTTGAATTTACATTTGTTAAACCTGTAAAAGCTGAAGAACTTACAGGTGTTTGGACTGTAGATGGCATCACTTATGACCTTACATTAGCAAACAACTTAGAAGCATTTGAAGAAGCAGCAACACAACTTGACACGTATAAAGCACTAACAGATCTTGGAATCGAAAACTTAGATGCAGATAATGCAGCAGCTTATTTTGCAGATAAAGAAGCATTCCTAGAGAAGTTAGCGAAAGAAGACAAAGCGTTAACAAAAGAAGCAGTCCAAGCATTCGTTGACAAAGTAAACGCTGACTCAATCTCTGCGGAAGAAGAAGCAGCAATCGTTAAAGCTGTTATTGATGCTGAAGGTAACAACGTGAAGCTGAAAGCAGCATTAGCGAACAAAGCATTCACTAAAGTGAACAACGACTGGATTGAAAATGTTGCTGGAACTCCAGTAATTGATGGATATGCAAAGGAATTAGCAGAGGGAAGCCTAGATGCTAAAACTTCTACAATCGAAGACGTTCAAACTATTATTAACAAAGTAAACGAAGCAGTTATTGCAGCTGAAATTGAAGCTGTTAAACCAACTGAATCAGTTGACAAAGCAAAGCTTGCTAAACTAAAAACATTAATTGAAACATATGCGCCAGTTGATGAAGACGGTGAGTATGTAACAGATGATAATAAAACAGCTTTAGAAGACATCGAAATTCAATCAGCAGTAGCTGACGTTTTAGCAGCTACAACGGCATCTAAATTCAAGTCAACAGTAGAAGCATTAGCTCCACTTGCTAACGCTAAAACTGCAGGTACAATCGACTTAAAAGAATATGTCGATGCGAATGGTAAAGCTTATATCGAAAAAATTAAAAAGTTAAATGCAGATGGTTCAGAAGTAGAAGTTGACGGTGTTGAAGGTAAAGTTAACACTGCGGCTGAAGTTCAAACTGTAATTGAAGCAGTAAACAAAGAAATTGCTGATGCGGCAGCAGTGAAAGAATTCACTGACTTAGAAGCTGCATTAAAAAATACAACTACAGCAGCTGATAAAGCTAAAGTTGTAGACGCGTTAAAAGCATTAGGCTTAAAACAAGTATCTTCAAACAAAGCAAACGTTGAAGCATATGTTAGCGAAGGTGTTGTATCAGCAATCACTACAGCATCACAAACTGTAACAGCAGATAGTTCTGGTGGTGAATCAAAACCTAACCCTGAAAAGGCTAAGACAGCTAAAGTAACTATCCAAGGTGAAATCGACGAAGCTAACATCGAAGTTATCAAAGCAGCTGACAAAGATGGCATCATCGCAGCACTTAACGTTCTTGAGCTTAAGAATGTAGTAGCGGCAAATGCCCAGGCTTATGCAACAGCTGAAGCTAAATCATTTGTTACTAATGCTACAACTGCACAAAATTTTGTTGACAATGTAAACAAAGCTGTAAATATCGAAGCAGCAGTGAAAGCGATCAACGAAGCTAAAACAGCTACAGAAGTTAAAACTGCTCTTGATACATTAGCGAACGAAGGTAAAGTTGAAGGTTACCTAAACGTAACTTCTGCTGACCGTATCTTTATCGCTGAACAAGTATTAGATGCGCGTGATGAGATCGAAGCTGCTGGTGATGCTAAAGCTAAAGAATTTGCTGATGAAACAGCAGTAGGAGAAGCAGTAACAGCTGCTACAACTGCTCGTACAAATGCAATTAAATATGTTAACAGTTTAAAAATTGATGACACTTTAACGGAGATTGCTGATGGTCTATTACTAGTTGGACATGAGGCATTAACAGGAACTGCTGGAACTACAGAAGACGGTGAAAGTATCACTGGAGGTTCTCCAACAGCTAACGACACAAACATTGCAGATGCATTCATCACTTCATTAGGATTTGATGAAGACGGAGTTATTAAACCACAGTTCCGCTCAATTGCTGAGATTCGTACAGCAATCACTAACGCTGTAAAATAATATCCACTCAACCATTTGAGTAAATCATAAGAAAGGACTGGCCTTCGGGTTGGTTCTTTCTTTGTATAAGGGGTGCTTTTTGTAATCGAAAAAGTTTATTTGGATTATAATATCTTCGTAAATTATGTAGATGAAAGTAAAACACAAAATGAACTAGAGAGTTTAAAAAATAATTACACCTTTTTCTATAGCCCTCCTTACCTAGAGGAAGTAGCAAACATTAAACATGTAAATAGAAAAGAGAGAATTGATAAATATATTTTATACATAGATAGATTATTCGAAAGAAATATATTTTTACCTGTCGAAAATGGTGATATTATCGCTTACAAAGAGAGAGCAAGAGAAACTTTTGAAAGAGTGATTAAATATCTACACATGACAAAAACTGCAGAAGACCTGGAATATAAACAGATGAAAGCCTTTAAAATGATGCAAAATGAATTTTTATTTGACAGTAAAGTGATAAGCAATATAGCAACTGATCAAATATTTTATGATGATAAAGTTCAAAGTTTTTTGGATTTCATCAATATACATGCAAATAACTTTATTATTTTTAGATTACCAATGGAAAATGCATATTTTTATTTATCAAACCATAGGAAAACGGAACAATTAATTAGCACATTGTTTAATGTGTTGGAAAGTATCGGCTACAAGGGAGAGAAAATCAAAAAATCAGTATCAAGGTTACATGATGTGTCCCATGCGATATATGCGACCAAAGCCGATATTTTTGTAACAAATGATGTGCGATTTGCAGCGAAATGCCGGGCTGTATATGAATATGCTGGTGTCACTACAAAGGTAATGTCTTATGATGAATTTTTACGTTTGTAATATAGCCTCCCAACATCGGATGCCAGGCACTCACACAATTCGCCTTCGATCGGTTGGAAGGCTTGGCGGTTCAAATTTGATGAATGATAGAACTAGCCTGCGTGGTTGGTTCTTTTTTTGATAGAATTGTAGGGAGAGGGGGCATAGTCGATTGTCAAATGAATTTCCTCATGTATCCATTGGTGCTATTAAAGCAAAGTTGGATAACGTTTTAAAACAAATAGAAACTGAAAATTTTGTTCCTTTCTTTGAGAGTATGAAAGACTGTTATTCTGATGGATTGTACAGTAGAGCCAAGCCAGCGTTAAGAGTTCAACGAATTTCAAAAATAGAAGACTTAGAAAAGATACCCAATCAAAGGGGTTTTTATTTAATTTTTACAGATTATAAATTGGGTTTCGGCGAAAGAAACAAATGTAAAGCCGTTATTTCTGGTCATCCTGATGCTAAAGCAATTTATCGTGGTGAATCTTATAATGTCCGCACAAGACTTGAAAGTCATCTGTTCCATAATACTTATCATAAAAAACTTAAAAGTGCTTCAAATCGAAGTGATCGATATACTGTTTGTTTAAAGATAGACGGAGAACATGTGAATTTAGACGAGCCTTTGGAGATGTCGAAAGCAAAATGGTATGTGGCCTATCACGGTTTTCCCAAGAGTAATAGAGTTATTAGGGAAATTGCAGAAAAAGCATTTGATGAAGTATTTAATAAACCTTTATTTAGTAGAGACAAAAGCACCCCAGCAAGCTAGATTACGAAAATTAGCTAATGCTCGAGTGCTTTTGTTGTATTATTCATTAAAGAAAAATTCTTTGTAACCATCATCGGTCAATACCAAAATACTCACTTGAACATTTAAGTTTACTGGTTTAAGCTGCTGAATAAATTGTTCAGCGATAACCGTGTGACTTACTGCAATAGAATACTTTGTAATTGGCTTATCGTATACCGCTAGTCTGCCAAGTCGCATAAGTAATTGCTGCCGTCCTCTACCGAGAGTATAAAATATTTTGTGTAAATAGAAAATTCCATAGAAAAAGGAAGCCCCTTTCTTGGTAGAATTAAGTCACCATAACCAATCCTAGAAAAGAGGTCTCCCTATGAATCAGTTTACAACAGAAATTGTCGATGCACTAGTGAAAAAACAAGATATTACCGAGGTTTTTCGTTCGCACTTGGAAATGGCGATCAACTCGCTACTGGCGACAGAACTAATGGAATTTTTGGATTATGAAAAATACGATCGTATCGGGTTCAACTCAGGCAATTCTCGCAATGGGTCTTA
>NZ_JBHTJF010000015.1:0-10899 GCF_042675605.1 Savagea faecisuis | reverse complement strand
TCAAATAATGAATGATTCATCGGTGAAAACCATTGTTCAAATGATGTTTTTCGTGTAAACTTATCCATGTGATTGTCCTTTATTTTGGATTTGGATAGGTTACTACCACCAAACCATTATAAAGGCTTTTTTTATGAACTTGATAGATTACAGATAATTCAGATTATAGTGCTGCGTTGAATTATTTTAATGCGACGCTAGTGAGGATATGTGAGTATATAATCCTAATTTGCATTAATTATATTAAAAAAATGGTCTAGAATAAATTTAAGGTACTGTCAATATTTTTGTGTAAATGACGATTCACCCGTTCAAGGGAACTCATCACCTGTGTATTCAATTGTACTTGTTCGAAGTGTTGATTTGAGTGTGTCGGTTCGTGCAGCTGCTCAAACATTTCTTCTAGTTTGGCATAGGCCTGATTGAAGCCGATGTGGCAACGTATGGCGAAACGTTGATTGTAGTCTTCGAACTGCGTCACTAAAAAGCGTTCCAGTGATTCTTCGTTTGGGAATTGTTCCTTACGCTTCGTATATTTTTTGATTTGTTTATTGAACGACTCGATTAAATTCGTCGAGTAGATGCTTCGCCAAATCGCTTTTGGAAACTGATAAAACGTTAGTAAATACGGGTTTTCCAGTAAGCCTTGCGTGACTTTTTTATACGAATTTCTCCATTTTTCGCAGAACGCTTCAAGTGCTATTTTCGCTGCTTCGGCGTCCTTTGCCTGGTGAATCGTTTTAAAATCTTCACACACTTCCTTGCGATCTTCTACGCGTACTTTATGCATAATATTGCGCGCCACATGGACAAGGCACACCTGATATTTTGCCTTTGGAAACACGGTAAAAACAGCGTCAGCCATGCCCTTTAAGCCGTCTGATACGAATAAAAGTACGTCTTCTACACCACGGTCTTTGAGCTCTTCTAGTAGCTCTTGCCAGTTGTAAGACGATTCTGTTAGGGCAATCGTATAGCCAAGCACTTCTTTGGAGCCGTCTTCACGAATACCAACCGCAATATAGACGGCCTCTTTTGACACTGTATCACGACGCACGGCAATATATGTCGCGTCTAAATACACGACTACGTAACGACTGTGCAAAGGACGATTATTAAAGGCTTCTACCGTTTCTGAAACAGCCTTTGTCATATTCGAAATCGTTTGCGGCGTATAGTGATGCCCATACATTTTCTCGATTAATTGCGCAATTTCCGCCATCGTAATCCCTTTTTTGAACAGGTGAATCACGGTTTCTTCCAGTGTATCATTCGAGCGCTTATACGGTGCCACTGTCTGTTGCTTGAACTCACCGTTGCGATCACGCGGAATTTGAAGCGTTAAATCGCCGTACTCCGTGTGAAGTGTACGCGAATAAGATCCATTGCGAGAATGGCCTGAGTTGAACCCGATACGATCGTATTTTTCATAGTCCAGAAATTCCGTTAGTTCTGTCGCAAGTAACGAATTAATCGCCATTTCCAAGTGCGAACGAAAAACCTTGGTAATATCTTGTTTTTTTGTAAGTAGCATCGACAATTTCTGTTGTAAACTGATTCATAGGGAGACCTCTTTTCTAGGATTGGTTATGGTGACTTAATTCTACCAAGAAAGGGGTTTCCTTTTTCTATGGAATTTTCTATTTACACAAAATATTTTGTACTCTCCAAAAAGGTACTGTCAATAATTTTGTGTAAATGATGATTCACCCGTTCAAGGGAACTCATCACCTGTGTATTTAATTGTACCTATTCGAAGTGTTGATTTTTTAAAGTACCTTCAACATAAGAGGCACTGCCGTTATCCCAATATTGAATAGCTACCTCACTATTTGTTTGTACAGCCGTTTGTATTTGGTGAGCTAGCTCTTCAAACTCGTATTCATCATGCTGCGGCTCAGGTAAGTAGTCATCTTCAGCGTGCCATTCACGTAAAAGCTTTACGTGCTCTGGCAGCATCATTGCCGTCCATTTGATCGTTCCTCTGTCTCGATTCCGATTTTCCATACACTCACCCTTAAAGAAACGTTTGTTCCTGTTTTGTCAGACTAATGCAAAAAGTAAAGAATCGAGTAATCCTATGCTACACTAGGGAAGTACTTTGTCACTTTTGTGAAGGCAGCATGGCTAATTGTCGTGCTGCTATTTTTTATAAGAGAGTTTATAAAAATTGAGAATATCAGATAAAATGAAAGGAGCCATTATGAAGGGCTCCTTTCATTTACTTTTATTAAGTTAGGGAATGCTAATGCAATTGTTAGTTGATTATCGTGAAATGCTATAGATATTTTGCCACTTAGTTGCTCAACTAAGTTTTCGACAATGGATAGACCAAGACCAGTGGAATATCTTGCGGAATCAACCGTATAAAATCGATTAAATAATTTTTCAACCTCAATCGTCGTTAAAGATGAAGCGGTATTCATGAATGAAATAGTTCCGTTAGGTGAAAGTGTAATGTGCAAATCACCATCGCTATATTTAATCGCATTGCTCAGTAAATTATCGAAAATTCGATATAAAATTTGTTGATCTCCAAAAAGTTTAATTGGCTCCTCTGGTATCGTGATGATGGGTTTGATATTTTTTTCAACAAGTGCACTGTAATATATCGAGATACTTTCTTCTAATACAGCATTTAAGGAGACAACTGTCATATTCGGTTTTTCCGTTGATGATGTAATCATCGAGTAATGGAATAATTGCTCGATTAGCCCCTTCATCGCATCGGTACGATTTTTAATGGTCTCTAAATATTGCTGAGCAGCCACAGATTTTTCCTCCTGATCGAGCAGTTCAAGGTAGCCGGAAATAGCTGTTAGTGGTGTCCGTAAATCGTGAGAGATATTTGTTACTGCATCTTTCAGTTCCTGATCTCCGTTTTCATAACGTCTTCTTTTTTCGCGTAGCTCACGGAGGTGAATATTCATTTCCGCCGCTAAGAATTGAATTTGTCGATCTGTTGTAGAGGTTGAAAGAAGCGTATTCGTTTCATGCGCAAGATGCTTCTTCAAATCCTTCTGAAATTCATTAATCCCTCTTCGAAGCATGATAAGTCTGGCACCAAGAAAGAGGACAATTAGCAATAAAACGCCACAGCAAATCCAAAGAAGCATCTTGCTCACCTACCTTTACCTTAAATCTTTTTTACGAAATGCGATGAAGCCGATTGCAATTAATACAGCTAACATACAAAGAGAATAGAGCGGGAATAAATGGAACGGAACATCTTCCTCGCTAGCAGCATACATATAGCTAGTTAGCGTTGATATATAAGCATTCAATTGCCCATATGGCAATAAATACTCAAGCGGTTGCAGTATTGTGCGCAATGGCTCATCAATATATCGAGGGTTTAGTATTTCCTCTCCAGATTGAATCAACTTTAAATAGATAAGTGCACCATCATCATTCTGTTCTGTATAATAGCTACCTTCAAATGTGCCGTCCACTGCTTGTTTGACTTCCTCTGGCGTCATTTGCTCCGGTAATTCGGACGTAATGGTACTTATATATTCCTGCTGCCCTAACGAATGATTAATTTGATAAGCACTAATCATGATGGCAAAGAACAGGATGAAATTAATGATTGCTGCAATTTCACGTGATGAAATCAGTATACTGACAACGGTAAACAAAATGCTCCAAACAAAGATACTCATTATAAAGCCAACACTACTAGATAGTATGACGGCTAGTGGAATATTTGCAGCCATTGTTGTACTCGCAATCACGATAAATGGAATGAAAAATGCACCGATAAAAATTGTGCTCATCATCAAACTAAGCGTGATTTGTGCAAAGTAAATCGTGGCTTTTGTTTTACCAGCAATGACTTTATTACGAATCGTACCGTCTGCGTATTCTCTACCAATCATCAGTGAGAAGTAGGCGGCAAGTAGAATAAATAAAGGCATAATGAATATATCGTCAAATACTTCACTCGTTGCAACGGACATACCATAAACGCCCCCATTTATGAAAATGGCAGTGAGTATTACCCAAAATAATTTGCTTTTTTTATAGCGAAATAGCTCTGCTCGTATGACGTTAAGCATGTTTAGCACCTCCTACAATGTTTAAGTAGTAGTGTTCTAAACTTTCATCGAGCTCATGTATAGACAGCACATTGCAATGTTCGTTCGCAAGTCTTAAAACAAGTGGGGTAATGTGTACCTCACCAAACACATTTACAGCTTCTTCAGAAACAACCGTATATTCCTGTTGCATAGAATCGAGTACACGCGTTAGCACGCCGATATTTGTTACTTTTATACGGGTACATTTACGGAATACTTTTTCTAACTCGGTGCTACTAATTTCTTGAATCATTTTACCGTTATCAATAAAGCCATAGTGCGTTGCTACACGTGCTAATTCATCTAATATATGGCTTGAAATGAGTATCGTTATTTGCTGTTCACGATTTAATTTTAAGATGAGCTCGCGCATTTCGATAATACCCTTTGGATCAAGTCCGTTCATCGGTTCATCGAGTACTAAAAAATCAGGGTCTCCACATAGTGCAACAGCAATGCCTAATCGTTGTCGCATACCGAGTGAAAAGTGCTTCGCCTTTTTCTTGCCGGTATGCTCGAGGCCGACTAATCGAAGTAACGTTGGAATCCCATCAAAAGAGGGGAGTCCAAGCACACGGTACTGCATCTTTAAATTGTCCTCAGCTGTCATATTCATATAAATAGAAGGCCCTTCAATGACTGCACCTATACGGCGACGCGTCGTTGAAATATCGCTTTCATGATGGTTTGTGCCATATAACGTATACGTGCCAGCTGTTGGCTCTTGTAAACCACAAATGAGCCGAATAAGCGTTGTTTTACCGGCACCATTTTTACCGACAAAGCCGTAAATAGCTCCCTTAGGCACGCTCATATGTAAATCGTTAATGACCGTATTTTGATGATACTTTTTTGTTAAACCTTGTACTTGTAATACATAGTCCATATTACAACCTCCTTTGATGTACCCAAAGGATAGCAAAAAAGTGTAAAGAAAACGGTTAAGAAATTAGTAAAGAAATCGTATAGATTTAATTGTTTTCAAATTTAAAGCCGATACCCCAAATTGCTTGTATATAGTCCTTGCCAGTCGCTTCACGCAATTTAATCCGAATATTGCTTATATGTACTTTAAGTGTTGATTCTGTGCAATCAGGTGTATCACTTGAAATAACATGTAGAATTTGCGATTTTGTGACAACTTGCTTTGGATGTTGCAGCAAGCATTTTAAAATTGCATACTCTGTTCTAGTGAGCTTTATAGGCTGTTCATGAACGGTCACTACATGAGAAATGGTATCCATTGTAATATCAGAATAGGTAAGTAGCTGCTGCTGTTCTGTTTGTTGTGCCTTTCGTAGTTGAACCGTTATACGCGCAACAAGCTCTTCTAAATGGAAAGGCTTTGTCACATAATCTGCAGCTCCGTTTAGCAGTAACTGAACCTTATCATTTACTTCTGCTTTGGCACTCATAATAATAACTGGCGTTTGCTGAATTTTAGGTAATACTTCTTCACCTGAGAGACCGGGTAGCATAAGGTCTAGTAAAATCAAATCAGGTTGCTGCGATGCTAAAACGAGCAATGCCTCTGTTCCAGAAAAAGCCTTTAAGACATGAAAGCCTTCCCGCTGTAAACGATTTGCCACCATATCGCTTATATAAATATCATCTTCAACAATTAAAATGGATTGCATAGATCGTTCCTCCATTCATTTGGGTATACAATGTTTTGATTGAAAAACTCTCTTCATATTGTACCATATTTTTCAAAAGATCGTTTCTATATGAAAGCATAGCATAAAAGTTCGACTTTAAATCGATAAAAATATGCAGGATTTTATGCAATATCGTAACTAACGCAGCCAATACAAAAATAAGCGTAAACGTTGCTGGCACTAGCTTTGTAGAAACGTGCATAAAATTCTGTATAAATAATGTTCCATAAAAAAACGAGAAAACGTTGTAATATCAAAGTTTTCTCGTTTTTTATATGCCCCCAAACTTACATTTGGGAATGTTTATTCAATTCGAAATGTATATTTATTTAAGTGAATATGTATTTTTGTAGGCTACCTTTGAGAGTATAAAATATTTTGTGTAAATAGAAAATTCCATAGAAAAAGGAAGCCCCTTTCTTGGTAGAATTAAGTCACCATAACCAATCCTAGAAAAGAGGTCTCCCTATGAATCAGTTTACAATAGAAATTGTCGATGCTACTTACAAAAAAACAAGATATTACCGAGGTTTTTCGTTCGCACTTGGAAATGGCGATCAACTCGTTACTTGCGACAGAACTAACGGAATTTTTGGATTATGAAAAATACGATCGTATCGGGTTCAACTCAGGCAATTCTCGCAATGGGTCTTATTCGCGTACACTTCACACGGAGTACGGCGATTTAACGCTTCAAATCCCGCGTGATCGCAACGGTGAGTTCAAGCAACAGACAGTGGCACCGTATAAGCGCTCGAACGCGAAGAATCGTTGGAGCGCTTTTTAGTGATGCAGTTCGAGGACTACAATCAACGTTTCGCCACGCGCTGTCACATCGGCTTCAATCAGGCCCGTGCAAAGCTAGAAGAAATGTTTGAGCAGCTGCACGAACTGGCAAACTAGACCGGAACGGCCAGCGCGAAATTTGAGTGTGTAGGAAAGGGCTAGCCCTTTCCTACACACTCAAATCAACACTTCGAACAAGTACAATTGAATACACACGTGATGAACTACCTTGAATGGGTGAATCGTCATTTACACAAAAATATTGACAGTACCGAAAGGTGCGTTGAAGTGTTGGTATGTATGTGTTTTAAAGTATTGAAAACCCTTAAAATTGGTTGCACAGAAAAACCCCATCTGTTAAAGTTATAAGTGACCAAACAAATAACTAAATAGATGGGGGTTTCTTTTAATATTATGTGTCCTAATAGTAGCATTTATTCAGATGAAAAATCAAGGGTTTTAGTGGACAAGACAAAAAGTGGAAAAGTGAGACCATGGAGAGAAAAGAAAATCGCTAATGTTGATTACTTTGAACTTCTGCATATTCTTGAATTTAAAAAGGCTGAAAGAGTAAAAGATTGTGCTGAAATATTAGAGTATAAACAAAATCGTGAAACAGGCGAAAGAAAGTTGTATCGAGTGTGGTTTTGTAAATCCAGGCTTTGTCCAATGTGCAACTGGAGGAGAGCAATGAAACATGGCATTCAGTCACAAAAGGTTGTTGCTGAAGTTATTAAACAAAAGCCAACAGTTCGTTGGTTGTTTCTCACATTAACAGTTAAAAATGTTTATGATGGCGAAGAATTAAATAAGAGTTTGTCAGATATGGCTCAAGGATTTCGCCGAATGATGCAATATAAAAAAATTAATAAAAATCTTGTTGGTTTTATGCGTGCAACGGAAGTGACAATAAATAATAAAGATAATTCTTATAATCAGCACATGCATGTATTGGTATGTGTGGAACCAACTTATTTTAAGAATACAGAAAACTACGTGAATCAAAAACAATGGATTCAATTTTGGAAAAAGGCAATGAAATTAGACTATGATCCAAATGTAAAAGTTCAAATGATTCGACCGAAAAATAAATATAAATCGGATATACAATCGGCAATTGACGAAACTGCAAAATATCCTGTAAAGGATACGGATTTTATGACCGATGATGAAGAAAAGAATTTGAAACGTTTGTCTGATTTGGAGGAAGGTTTACACCGTAAAAGGTTAATCTCCTATGGTGGTTTGTTAAAAGAAATACATAAAAAATTAAACCTTGATGACACAGAAGAAGGCGATTTGATTCATACAGATGATGACGAAAAAGCCGATGAAGATGGATTTTCTATTATTGCAATGTGGAATTGGGAACGGAAAAATTATTTTATTAAAGAGTAGTTCAACAAACGGGCCAGTTTGTTGAAGATTAGATGCTATAATTGTTATTAAAAGGATTGAAGGATGCTTAGGAAGACGAGTTATTAATAGCTGAATAAGAACGGTGCTCTCCAAATATTCTTATTTAGAAAAGCAAATCTAAAATTATCTGAAAAGGGAATGAGAATAGTGAATGGACCAATAATAATGACTAGAGAAGAAAGAATGAAGATTGTTCATGAAATTAAGGAACGAATATTGGATAAATATGGGGATGATGTTAAGGCTATTGGTGTTTATGGCTCTCTTGGTCGTCAGACTGATGGGCCCTATTCGGATATTGAGATGATGTGTGTCATGTCAACAGAGGAAGCAGAGTTCAGCCATGAATGGACAACCGGTGAGTGGAAGGTGGAAGTGAATTTTGATAGCGAAGAGATTCTACTAGATTATGCATCTCAGGTGGAATCAGATTGGCCGCTTACACATGGTCAATTTTTCTCTATTTTGCCGATTTATGATTCAGGTGGATACTTAGAGAAAGTGTATCAAACTGCTAAATCGGTAGAAGCCCAAACGTTCCACGATGCGATTTGTGCCCTTATCGTAGAAGAGCTGTTTGAATATGCAGGCAAATGGCGTAATATTCGTGTGCAAGGACCGACAACATTTCTACCATCCTTGACTGTACAGGTAGCAATGGCAGGTGCCATGTTGATTGGTCTGCATCATCGCATCTGTTATACGACGAGCGCTTCGGTCTTAACTGAAGCAGTTAAGCAATCAGATCTTCCTTCAGGTTATGACCATCTGTGCCAGTTCGTAATGTCTGGTCAACTTTCCGACTCTGAGAAACTTCTGGAATCGCTAGAGAATTTCTGGAATGGGATTCAGGAGTGGACAGAACGACACGGATATATAGTGGATGTGTCAAAACGCATACCATTTTGAACGATGACCTCTAATAATTGTTAATCATGTTGGTTACGTATTTATTAACTTCTCCTAGTATTAGTAATTATCATGGCTGTCATGGCGCATTAACGGAATAAAGGGTGTGCTTAAATCGGGCCATTTTGCGTAATAAGAAAAAGGATTAATTATGAGCGAATTGAATTAATAATAAGGTAATAGATTTACATTAGAAAATGAAAGGGGATTTTATGCGTGAGAATGTTACAGTCTATCCCGGCATTGCCAGTCGGGGATATTAAAAAGAGTATAGGTTTTTATTGCGATAAACTAGGTTTCACTTTGGTTCACCATGAAGATGGATTCGCAGTTCTAATGTGTAATGAGGTTCGGATTCATCTATGGGAGGCAAGTGATGAAGGCTGGCGCTCTCGTAGTAATGATTCACCGGTTTGTACAGGTGCGGAGTCGTTTATTGCTGGTACTGCTAGTTGCCGCATTGAAGTAGAGGGAATTGATGAATTATATCAACATATTAAGCCTTTGGGCATTTTGCACCCCAATACATCATTAAAAGATCAGTGGTGGGATGAACGAGACTTTGCAGTAATTGATCCCGACAACAATTTGATTAGCTTTTTTCAACAAATAAAAAGCTAAAATCTATTATTAATCTGTTCAGCAATCGGGCGCGATTGCTGAATAAAAGATACGAGAGACCTCTCTTGTATCTTTTTTATTTTGAGTGGTTTTGTCCGTTACACTAGAAAACCGAAAGACAATAAAAATTTTATTCTTGCTGAGTCTGGCTTTCGGTAAGCTAGACAAAACGGACAAAATAAAAATTGGCAAGGGTTTAAAGGTGGAGATTTTTTGAGTGATCTTCTCAAAAAATACTACCTGTCCCTTGCTGATTTTTAAACGAGCACGAGAGCAAAACCCCCCTTTGCTGAGGTGGCAGAGGGCAGGTTTTTTTGTTTCTTTTTTCTCGTAAAAAAAAGAAAGGTCTTAAAGGTTTTATGGTTTTGGTCGGCACTGCCGACAGCCTCGCAGAGCACACACTTTATGAATATAAAGTATAGTGTGTTTTATACTTTACATGGAAGTAATTGCCGGAAATAGTGAAAATGCCTCACATTTGTGCCACCTAAAAAGGAGCGATTTACATATGAGTTATGCAGTTTACGGGCCAAGATTGTTTAAGCAAAATAAGATAAGTTAAGGGATGCAGTTTATGCACCCCTTAACTTATCTATTAAATAATTTATAGCTATTGAAAAGAGACAAGAATTGTTCAAAGCTAATATTGTTTAAATCGTCAATTCTTGCATATTTTAAGGCTTGATAAAATTGGTTTTTGGAAAATAGTTTTATGTATTCTTTGTTAACCCATTTCATAACAAAATTTTCATATTGTTTTCTATCTTTGAGTGATATTTTTGAAGGGTGTCTTTTTAATACAATTAACGAGCTATTAACTCTAGGTTTTGGATGAAAGTATTCTCTAGGGATTTTACTTAATATGGATATATCAACTTCTGTCATTAAAAATAGTGCTAGTGAACGATTTGTATTTAGCAACCTTTTAGCAAATCCATATTCCACTATTAAATAACTTTCTGTAGCTGTGCTTTCAAAAACAATTTTTCGAATTATATCTGTACTTATATTGTAGGGTATATTTCCATATATCTTATATGACTTATTTTTAGGAAACTTAAATTGTAAAATATCTTTATTGATAACCTGGAAGTTCTCATATTCAATAAGTTTGTTTTTAGTTATCCTACATAATTTAGGATCTATTTCAATGGCGGTTACATAATTACACCTTTTAGCTAATTCAAACGTGAAATGACCTTTCCCTGAACCAATCTCAATAATATTATCATTTGTATTTAAATGTACATTTCTCAAAATTTCATTTATATGATGCTTTGAAGTAATAAAGTTTTGACTATCTTTTATATTTTTTTTGTTCATTATAACCCACTCCTTTGTTCATTATAACCCACCTCCTCCGGTACTGTCAATATTTTTGTGTAAATGACGATTCACCCATTCAAGGTAGTTCATCACGTGTGTAT
>NZ_JBHTJF010000014.1:0-97774 GCF_042675605.1 Savagea faecisuis | reverse complement strand
ACTCATTGGTGCTATTCGCACCTTCACATTCCTTGAGGATGGGAGACTTCTTTCGGAAAGACGTTAAAAGTTTTTTCTAGCGAATGATGCGAATTTTTTCAAATTTTTGTGCGCGAGATCATAAATGGAATTAGGTTCAAAAGAACTGTCTTCATTTAGACCAGCGGGAACTCCTGTTAATATTTCGATGCCTTGTGCAATCGTTTCAATCGCATAAATATGGAACTTTCCAGCGGACACCGCCTCGATCACTCGGTCATTTAACATAAGTTGTCGCACGTTCGCTTTCGGAATGAGTACGCCTTGTTCTCCGGTCAGTCCTTGTTTTTCACAAATGGCGAAGAAACCTTCAATTTTTTCGTTGACGCCTCCGATCGGTTGCACTTCTCCTTTTTGGTTGACGGAACCTGTTACAGCGAGTCCTTGTTTAATCGGCACATTCGCTAAGCTCGAAAGGAGGGCGTACAATTCGGTGCTCGATGCACTGTCTCCATCGACACCGCTGTACGATTGTTCGAATGCGAGATGAGCGGTTAAGGAGAGCGGGAATTGTTGCGCGAATATTTGTCCGATATATCCGCTTAAAATGTATACCCCTTTATTGTGGAAGCTTCCCGATAATTCACTTTCTCGCTCGATATTGACGATGCCACTTTCGCCGACGAACGTCGTCGCAGTAATGCGAGTCGGTTTTCCGAATTGGTATTGTCCGAGGTTGAGAACGGCGAGTCCATTCACTTGCCCGACGCTTGCGCCAGACGTTTCGATTAAAATCGTATCGTCAATAATATTTTGTTGTACTTTTTCTTCGTATAAATTGTTGCGGTATTGTTTTTCGTCGATCGTTTTTTGAATGTGAGACGCGTGAATGGTCGTTGCTTCTTCCAGTCTCGCCCACGTATCCGCTTCGTAAAGCAATTCGACGAGTTCGTTAAAGCGCGTCGACAATTTCGTCTGTTCGTCAGCGAGTCGCATACTATATTCGATAATGCGTGCGACGGCATCTCGGTGAAAAGGAAGCAAGTTGTGCTCTGTCGCATGCGTATGAATGAAACGGACGAGGCTCATTATATTTTGTTCAGAAGCGTCCATCTCCACGTCGAAATCGACTTTTATTTTAAACAGCTTTCGGAAATCTTCATCATAATGGTAAAGCATTTGGTACGTGTCGACATTGCCGATTAAAATGACTTTCACATCGAGAGGGAGCGCTTCGGGTTGGAGTGATGTCGTTGCGACTAAACTCGCATGTTCCGCGATATTTTCTATTTTCAATTCTTTATGGAGAAGGGCGCGTTTCAATCCTTCCCATGCGTAACTTTTCGTCAATAAGTCGCGCGCTTGAATAATTAAATAGCCACCGTTCGCCTCATGCAAAAATCCTGGTTTTATTTTAGTGAAGTTCGTGCTCATGACCCCCATGCGGCTTTCATATTCGACTTTCCCGATCAAATTGTAATACGTCGGGTTGTCCGCGATGATGACGGGTGCTCCGTTCGTTTCTTCGTGATGGACGAGGACGTTCACTTCGTATTTTCTAAACAATGTGCCCGACTCGCTTAATGCTTTTGCCATTTCTTCTTGTGTTTCTTCGTCGCTTTGTAAAAAGTGGTCGATATTTTTTAAAATATCTTCTTTCACTTCTTGTACGTATTGCAAAATGCTCGGACATTGTTCGAATTGTTCATTTAATTTTTCGAGATGGTGTCCTGCGGCATGTAAGGCGACTTGGCGGTCAAGTGCGTCGAGTTGTTCGTTTAACTTGTCATCGAGTGCGCGAATTTCGTTCATGTAAATGGATAGTTTTTGTTGAAGTCTCGCACTGTTTTTTTCCATCTCTTCAATTGTTTCGTCGTCTAGCAATTCCAAGCCTTCTTCCGTCAACGGTTCGCCGTCGATGATCGGAATGGTGACGATGCCCGCTGCTGTCGGTTGAATGATAAATCCTTCTTCTTGCGCCATTTCATTCATTTTTTCAGCGATTGCTGTACTCGCATAATGAAATTGTTCCGTCAGTTCTTTTTTCTCCGTTAAATAACTTTCTTCATTAAATGCGCGGGGGATGTCTGTCTTTAAGTTTTTAATTAATTGTTCCATACTTTCTGACAATTTCAGTCCGAGTCCGACCGGAAGTTGTAACAATTTCGGTTTGTACTGATCTTTGAAATTGTACACGTAACACCAATCGAATAAAGTCGCTTCCCGCTGTGCGAAATCCTCCACCATAGCGCGAGCGAATGTCGTTTTGCCTGTGCCAGGAAGTCCTGCAATGTAAATGTTATAGCCGTCACGGTTCGCATGTAAGCCAAATTTCATCACATCGACACCGCGTTTTTGTCCGATGATCGTTTGGAGTGTTTCCACTTCTTCAGTCGTTTCGAAAGGGAGCTGTTCAGGCGAAACGGTATGTTTTAATTGTTCAGGTTTTAATTTTAAATCGTTCATGAAATCACCTCTTTAAAATAGTTACTCTCTTCATATTATCCTAATCGCTACCAAAAGGATAAGAAAGACTTAAAAAAAGCGCAGAAGATGATGTCTTCTACGCTTCGGAAATAGGGAGCGCTTTGCCTTTACGCTTGCGATACGTTTTGAAAAGAAGTAAGAGAAGCAATGTGATCCCTTCTGCGACAGGGAAGGCGAGCCAAATAGCATCGGGCCCGAATAGAGTCGGTAAAATCCACAGTCCAGGCAGTAAAAAGACGAGGCTTCGACTCATGATGATGAAAGTAGCGAAGCGGATTTGTTCAATCGATTGATAAAATTCGGCATACACCATATTCACACCTAAAAACAAATACCCGATGAAAAAGAGTACAATGCCTTTTCGAGTAAATGCGGCGATTTCTTCACTTTGAATGGCGAATAAGTCGATAAATAGATTACTCGCTAGTGAGCCGACGAGGAAAGAAAATAGCCCGATACCGAATCCTGTTAAAACAGCAATTTTAACGAATGTTTGGAGTCGGTCGAATAATTTCGCCCCGTGGTGGTAGCTCGTAATCGGTTGCAGTGCTGCACCTACTCCGATGAAAATCATAATGAATATCGCATGGACGTAGTTGACGACGGCAAACGCCGTAATGCCGACTTCTCCTGTAAAATGTTTGAACGACATATTCGTTGCGACAATCATAATCGCTGCACTACCTTCGACGATAAAGCTCGGTAAGCCGATCAAGAGCATCGATTTCACTGTCTGCCATTCGAGTCGCCATGTGACGAACTTTAAATGATTGTTCGATTTGCGGAAGTGGAGTAGCAAGACGAGTGTGCCGATAATCGTCGCAATGACAGTCGCCCACGCTGCACCTTTCACTCCCCAACCGAATTGGAAAATGAAAATATAGTTTAAAATAATATTCAAAATCGAATTGACGACGAGACCTGCAGTAGCAAGTACTGGATTGCCGTCATTTCGAATGAAAATGCTTAAAATATTTTCCAAAATATAAATGAGTCCCGCCACTAAAATGACGTGTAAGTAGTCGCGAACGAATGGATAAATTTCATCTGTTGCCCCGAAAAAGTACGCCATTTGTTTTTCGAAAATTAAGCTGAAAACGATGATCGCACTCGTGAGGAGCACAGCGGTCGTCATCGCTTGGCTGAAAATGGAATGTGCACGCTCCTGTTCACCTCGGCCCATTGCGATAGAGAACATCGTCGCTCCCCCCATGCCAATCCATAAAGAAATCGATAATAAAATCGAATAGACAGGAACGGCGACGTTCACTCCGGCTAGTGCGCGTTCACCAACTCCGTGACTGACGAAAAGTCCGTCAATTAAAATATTAATCGCCATTAACATCATGCCGAGTAATGACGGAATTAAATAAGATAAAAAGAGTCGCGACGGCTTTGTCGTACGAAGCTTCATCGTCGTTGTTGTCATGTTGATCACCCTCAAACTGAATCGAATTGTTCATTGAACTTTCTTCATGTTAAACGATATAGTTACTATATAGTCAAGCAAATGATGTAGGAGAGATGTAAATGAAGGATACAGGGCAGTTTTTTACGACAGGGGAATTTGCGAAAGCGTGTGGTGTATCGAAGCAGACGATCATTTACTATGACAAAATCGGTTTGTTACAGCCCGATTTTATCGAAAGAAATCGCTATCGGTACTATTCGGTTCACCAATTAGAACGTTTTGCGGTCATCGATCTATTGAAGCGACTCGATACACCTTTAAAAGAAATTAAACAATTTTTGAATGAGAAAGAGTTAGACGAAGCGGTTCGTCTACTGGAAGAAAAAGAACAAGTCGTCTTTCGAAAAATGGAAGAATTGCGTGAGTTGCAGCGCATTATTCACACGAAACGTTCACTCATTCAAGAAGCTGGGCAAGTAGTGGAGGAAGTTTTTTTAGAAGAGATGGAAGAAGAATGTTTAATTATTAGCGAACCGATCACCGCTACTTCAGAAAAAGAAATATCCGAACAAATTCAACAGTTCGCACAATATTTCGTTCACAATGAGCGAGATGCAGGATATCCGATGAGTCGATTTTTTTCGAAAGCGCAGTTCGAGGAAGGAGATTATTTAACAGGTGGACATTTCTACATTCGAGTAGAAGAACCAAAGACGACAAATTCAGTTACGAAAGAAGCGGGGTTATATGCGTGTACGTATCATGTTGGGGAGTATAACGCAGTGACAGAAGCGTATGAGCGCATTAAGCAATGGATGACAGAAGAGCAGTATACGGTAGTAGGGCCAGTGTATGAACAATATATGCTCGATGAAATTATTTCGAGCAATACGGAGCAATATGTGACGAAAATGATGGTGCGCGTCATGAAAAAAGAGCAGTGAATGATCACTGCTCTTTGAAGTGAGCGGGATTGTTGACGCTCATCGTCACTTGTAAAAAAGTATGTGATTTTGCGCGGAGTAAAGCTTGTTTATAATAGCGTAGGACGTCTGACAACTCACCGTGAATTCCGGCGCTACCATGCATCTCGGCCTTTACAAGACCTGCATGATGAGCATGTAACACTTCATCCATCACCGTATCGATATAGCGATCGACACCGAGTGGGAAAATGTAAAATTGACTCGATACGTAATGACGGCACTTCGGCAAGACGACTTTTTGTGGAACGGTTTTAATTTTTTCAAAAGTCGGACAATTGACCATAAACATACCAGACACCGCAAAATGAACACCTGTACGCGCTACGCTTGCAGTGAGTGCTTCTAACGCTCCGAATACACTGTCGATTTTGCCGGTCATTAATGTACTGACATCATCCGTTTCTAAATCTACATTGAACGGCTTAATTTCTTCTAAATGATTTAAAATAATTTCAGCATAATCGTCCGCCATCGGATAAAGCGAAAAGCGGACTTGTACATCAACATCAGTAAACATACGATATCGATTCCTTTCATAGCCTTTTTAATAGTGTACATGAAACTAGTTGAAAAGTATTAAAATATGCTTATGATCCGTGACTTTTATAAGGGAAATTAAAGTTTTTAATAAATAAAAAGCAAATCATCAGACGCGATGATTTGCTTTTTCGTATTAAATGAGTAGGCCGAATAGTGAGCTATCTTTATTCACTTCTTTATAAGGGAAGCCGTTATCTTTCATCCGTTGAATTAAACTTTCGTAGTCTTCCCGACGTTTAATTTCGATGCCGACGAGACCAGGGCCGTTTTCTTTATTGTTTTTCTTCGTATATTCGAAAGTCGTAATGTCATCGTCTGGACCGAGCACTTCGTCGAGGAATTGGCGTAACGCTCCCGCACGTTGTGGGAAGTCGATGATGAAGTAATAAAGTAAGCCTTCATATAAGAGGGACTTCTCTTTAATTTCTTGCATGCGGCCGATGTCGTTATTTCCACCAGATACAACACAGACGACAGATTTTCCTTTAATTTTATCTTTATAAAAATCGAGAGCGGCAATCGGTAATGCTCCTGCTGGTTCGGCGATGATCGCATGCTCGTTATACATTGTTAAAATCGATGTACATACTTTCCCTTCTGGAACGACGATAATATCATCGACCGATTGCGCAATCACTTGATGCGTCATCGTTCCCACACATTGAACCGCAGCTCCGTCGACGAATTTATCGATTTGTGGTAAGTTGACCGGTCCGCCGTGTGCGAGCGCTGCTTTCATGCTTGCCGCTCCTGCTGGCTCAACGCCGATAATTTTTGTTTGAGGAGAGACGTTTTTAATGTATGTTGATAAACCAGCGACTAATCCACCACCACCGACACTTGCGAAAATAAAGTCGAGCGGCTCGTCGATATCGTTCATCACTTCGACCGCTACTGTACCTTGTCCAGCAATAATGTCAGGATCGTCAAATGGATGGATGAAAATTTGTCCGTGTTCTTCTGAGTACGCCATCGCTTCTTTCGATGATTCGTCAAACGTATCGCCGACGAGAATAATTTCAACGAATTGGCGACCGAACATTTTCACTTGGTTGATTTTTTGTTTCGGTGTCGTTTGGGGCATGAAGATTTTACCTTCGATTTCAAGGTGCGCACATGCGTAGGCGACTCCTTGTGCGTGGTTGCCAGCACTCGCGCAGACGACGCCATATTTGCGAGCATCATTTTCAATGCGTTTAATTTTGTAATACGCGCCACGCAATTTGAAAGAGCGCACATGTTGTAAGTCTTCACGTTTAATGTAGATATTACAATCATACTGTTCCGAAAGCCGTTCGTTTTTTTGTAACGGTGTATGGCTGACGATATCTTTCAGTAGCTGATTGGCGATGAGTACGTCTTCTAATTGTAGCGGTGTTTTCTTCGCTACGTCTTCTGTTTCTTTGTTGGTTACTGAGTTCGTCATTGATAAAACCTCCATTGGATATGTAAAGATTACATAATAATAACATGAAAACCGAAGAATTGAAACGAACTTATCTAAATTGTCCGTCAATTTACAAAGTTGTGACGAAAGGAGTGAGAAAGTTTTTTGGCGAAAAGCGCTTTTTTCGTGTACGATAGAACGGACAATGAGTGAAGGAAGTGGCAAGATGAAACAGTTTCAAGTGTTACAACTGACAAAAACAATCGGGGAAAAAACATTATTTGAAAATATACAATTTACCATTCATTCGGGAGAGAAAATCGGAATCGTCGGTCAAAACGGGACAGGTAAAACGACATTACTTTCGGTATTGGCGAATGAAGTGATCGCGGACGAGTATGAAAAGAAACATCCGAACGATTATACGATTCGTCTATTAACACAAGAAGACCGTCTCGATTTAGATTTGACGATCATTGAGACTTTGTTCCAAAGCGATACGCCACTCATGCGTTTAAACTATGAATACGAACAAGTGACGCGCCAATTGAGCGAACATCCGACAGATGAAAAAATTCAACAGCGCTTTGCGGACGTTCAAGCAGAGATGGATGCGCAAGGAGCTTGGGATATGAATACGCAAGCAAGGACGATTTTATCGAAGCTTCATATGTTAGAGCCTGCGAAACGAGTGCGCGACTGTTCGGGCGGAGAGCGTAAACGGGTCGCGCTTGCGAAAGTGTTACTTGAAGAAAGTGATTTATTGTTGCTTGATGAGCCGACGAACCATTTAGATATCGATTCGATTGAATGGTTGCAAACGTATTTACAACAGACGAAGCGGGCTGTCCTCTTCATTACACACGACCGTTACTTTTTAGATGAAGTGGCGACGAAAATTTACGAGCTCGACCAAGGGAAATTGTATGAATACGAGGGGAACTATGCGGATTTTGTGACACAAAAATCAGAGCGAGAACAGCTTGCTGAACAGACCGCTGCGAAACAACAAAACCGTTATCGCAATGAATTGAAATGGGTCATGCGTGGTGCGAAGGCACGATCTACGAAACAAAAAGCGCGCTTACAACGCTTCGATATTTTGAAAGATGATGTGTTGACGAAAACGCGGGAAACTGAACTTGAAATGGCGGTCGCTTCGACACGTCTCGGAAAACAAGTGATTGAAATTGAGTCGATTGCGAAATCATTCGGCGAACGTCAACTCATTGAAGACTTTTCAGCGCTTGTCAAACGGACAGATCGCATTGCGATTGTCGGACCGAACGGAGCGGGAAAATCGACTTTACTTAAAATGATCGCGGGAGAAGAACAGCCTAATCAAGGAACGATCACGATCGGTCAAACGGTGAAAATGGCGCATTTCCATCAACATATTCCGAATATGGATACAGATGAGCGCGTCATCAATTACATTCGAGAAGTGTCGAACTCGATTCAAACAGCTTCAGGAGAACGTTTGTCAGCGACGCAAATGCTTGAACGATTTTTATTCCCGAGCCACGTTCACGGTACGCCGATTCGCAAATTATCCGGCGGTGAAAAGAAGCGACTCTTTTTACTACGCTTATTAATGGAAGAACCGAACGTTTTATTACTCGATGAGCCGACGAACGATCTCGATATCGAAACGTTAACAGTACTCGAATCCTTTTTAGATACATTTGGCGGTGTCGTCATCGTCATCTCCCACGACCGCTACTTTTTGGACCGAACGTGTACGACACTTTGGGCATTAGATGGCAAAGGGAAAGTCGACAGTTATTACGGTTTGTACAGCGAATATTTAGCGGAGCCTGAAGAGGTTGCGGAAGTCGTCAAAGAAACGAAGCAAGAAGAACGTCCGAAAGAGCGCAAGAAAAAAATGAGCTACAATGAAAAGCGCGAATGGGAAACGATCGAGGACGACTTGATGCAGCTGGAAGAAGAAATCGAACAGTTAAACGGTCAAATGGAAGAAGCGGGAAGCGATTATGAACAAATTGCGAAGTTAACCGAGCAATTAAATGAAAAAAATGAAGCGCTTGATGTATTATTAGAGCGATGGGAGTATTTAGAACAGCTCGCAAATGAACAGTAGGAGAGGATATACGTGAACATTATAACGATTGAACCAACGCCGAGTCCGAACTCGATGAAAATCGTCGTGGATGAACGATTACGAGATGGGGAGCGTTACAATTATCGAAAAGATGACAGTGCACCATCTCCTTATAAAGAATTGCTCGCCCTTCACGGTGTGCGCGGTATTTACCGCATTGAAGATTTCATGGCCGTCGAACGAATCGCCAACGTTCCGTGGGAAGCGATTTTAAAAGAGATTCGCGGTGTATTAGAAGGCGGCGAACAGTCATCAACGGAAGCAGAAGTGGTCGAGGATGAACATTTCGGTGAAGTGTACGTCCACGTGCAAACATATAAAGATATTCCGATTCAAGTGAAAGTGTTCGACACGATGGAAGAGAAGCGTTTCGCGTTAGGCGAGCGTTTCATCAAAGCGATGGAAAGCGTGCATAGTACGGAAGCGGAAAACTACATTTTATTACGAAAGTGGGCAGATTACGGCATCCGTTACGGAGAAAAAGACGAAATTGGAGAAGCGATCATCGCTGAAATTGAAGCGGCTTACCCAGAAGAGCGTCTCGAAGCGATCATCGAAGCGGATCAACGTGGCGAAGAAGAGCAACAGCGTCAAACAGAACGCGTCACATTAGAACAGTTTTCAAATGAAGCGTGGGAAGTTCGTTTCCAATTGCTTGATCAAATCGGAGAGCCTGATGTAGAAGACTTGCCTGTTTTACATGCGGCATTGGACGATGAAAAAATGTCGATTCGCCGACTCGCAACAGCTTACTTAGGGATGATTGAAGATGAGCGTGTCGTACCACTCGTCGAAAAAGCGTTGCATGACAAAAGTTGGGCGGTGCGTCGTACGGCGGGAGACTGTATGAGTGACCTCGGTTTCCAAGCGTTTGAAGACGCTGCGATTCGCGCACTCGGAGATAAAAATAAGCTCGTTCGTTGGCGCGCGGCGATGTACTTGTATGAGACGGGTACAGAACGCGCACTTCCTGCATTGCGTGCAGTAGAGGAAGATCCAGAATTCGAAGTGAAATTGCAAATTAAATTAGCGATTCAACGGATCGAAGGCGGAGAAGAAGCGCGCGGTTCGATTTGGAAACAAATGACCGAGCAATTCGACGCTTAAACGTGCTATACTGAAAGCGAAAAAATGAAGAATAAAGGGGTTTTGGAACGATGGATATGAACGCATATGAACGACATATGATGGAAATGACGCGCGGTATGCGTCAAGAGCTCGTCAATGAAGGGTTCCGTGAATTGACGACAGCAGAAGAAGTAAATGAAGTGATGGACGGGATGGAAGGAACAGCACTCGTCGTCATCAACTCAGTTTGTGGTTGTGCGGCAGGTCTCGCACGTCCCGCAGTGCGTGAAGCATTGAATAAAGCGGAAAAGAAACCGACACATTTATGGACGGTATTCGCAGGGCAAGACCGCGAAGCGACAGAAGCGATGCGTGAATACTTCACAGAAGTCCCACCATCAAGCCCGTCAATCGCTCTTTTAAAAGACGGAAAACTCGCGTATTTCATTCCACGTGAGCAGATCGAAAATTACGAAATGGAACAAATCGAGACACATTTATCCGATGTGCTCGCACAATTTGTTGAATGATTGTCACTACATCAGGGCGCGCATCTGAAGCTACAAAGATGCGTGCCCAATCTTTTGCAGAAAAGTATCACATTCGCTACGAACCGCGTAAGAAACGTTCCATTATGCAACTGTATCACGAAGCGACGCGCATTCTCGTGTTCGGTGCAGAACGGGATGAACTGTTTACAGAAGGTTCGGTGGAGCCGTTTTTCTTTCATCCGAACATGGCGCTCATTCGCTATAAACGACTGTTAAAAGGTGATCGAGATCCGCTCCTTGAAATCGGTTCGATTCAACCGGGCGACTCTGTGCTCGATTGCACGCTCGGACGAGGAGCGGATAGTATCATTTTGTCGTATGGTGTCGGTTCGGAAGGCTCGGTGACCGCGCTCGAAAAACAGTTCGACATTCATTACATTACAGCGACAGGACTTGCGCGTTACAATGAAGCGGACCCAGCATTTTGTGAGGCGATGCGCCGCATTCAGACGCATTGCACAGATGCGTATACGTACTTGCAAGACCAACGAGACGCATCGGTCGATCACATTTATCTCGATCCGCTATTCGACGCTGTCATCGAAGAATCGACACCGTTCGAAAATTTGCGTACGAAAGCGTCACGGGATGAGTTGACGGCAGAGTGGGTCGAGGAAGCGAAGCGTGTAGCGAAAAAATCAATCATTTTAAAAGGGCATTACACGTCGCCGTTATTTGAGCGATTTGGATTTGAGCGTGAAGTTCGCAAGACGAGTAAATTTCATTACGGTGTCATTCGGTTAGGATGACGTACGTATAAAAAATAAGCTACCTCTGTTCGCCTTGGAACGGAAGTAGCTTATTTTTAATCTGGAATCCTTTTTAGTTGCGCAAAGGAAAGATTAATGTGTAAAATTGAGTGAAGATAAATAAAGAGTAAGTACGAGCATTGCGATACCAACGAATAATTCGATATTCATGAAGAAACCCTCCTTTACTTTCATACATTCATTTTAAAGAGACGATCTGTCTGCTTCACAGTATACCATGAATTTTCAGTCGCTCGCTACTGTTCCAAAGGAAAATGAGGGAGAAATCGTGAACATCGTGAAACTTTATCCAAAATCGTCCGTCTATAATAGAAAGGAAAGGAGTTGGACCGGATGAAACATTGGTTGAGACAACTATTAATTGGAACCGTTGCCATTTTTACATTAGGCGTCATTTCACCCAGTCATGAAATTTGGGCGAACGTCGATGAAAAGTCAGAGCCGTTTAGCGACTCCGCAGCGGAAGTAAGTGGAGAAAACTATCAAGTCGAATGGCAAAGTGAGCATGAAGCGCCAAGCATTGACGATTTATATGCGCAAGCGAAAACCGTCGCCTATACGAAATTTGGCTCAAAAATCGGGCCGAAAATTCAAAATGAATTTGATGATGTCATCTTCCCTGAAATTGAAAAAGTGATCGCTCAAGTTTATGAAGGCAATCGCACACTTGCGGTAACTGAAAATCCGAGCGGGAACTATTCTGAAAAAATGTTCAATGTATACGATGCGCAGTCAGGAGACGAATTGCTATATTTCCACGTGCGCACTGAAAAACGTCCACAAGAAGGGTATTACTACAATTTCCACTATCACGTACAAGAGGATGACTTTGATGAGCATCATACGATCGGTGACATTTACTGGAGTAAAAACACCCCACCTAAATGGTTATCATAAGACGAAAGTGTAAGCTATTTTCTATCAATCGATGGAGAATAGCTTTTTTTCATTCGCATCCATTCTGAACTTAAGTTATAGTGATATAATGCAAAAGAAACCTTTTTAACAAAGGCTGTAGAGAGCGCATCCGGCCATAGTTTGTTATAATAGTTTTTATGGATTTGAAGGAGGTTTCACAACATGCAGCAGTATTTACAACTTTTACATAAAGTGATGGACGAAGGGGTCGAAAAAGGAGATCGTACAGGTACGGGAACGAAAAGTATTTTTGGGTACCAAATGCGCTTCGATTTACAGGAAGGCTTTCCTTTGTTGACGACGAAACGTACCGCTTTTCGCCTCATCGTTTCGGAATTGCTTTGGTTTTTAAAAGGTGATACGAATGTGCGCACACTCATTGAAGAAAACAACCGCATTTGGGATGAGTGGGCGTTTAAAAAGTGGGTGGATAGCGCGGAATACGATGGTCCGGACATGACAGATTTCGGTCGCCGAGCTTTGAAAGACGATGACTTTCGCACGCAATATGAAGAACAATTAGAACTGTTTCGTGCGCGCGTGCTAGAAGATGCCGCATTCGCTGAAAAATACGGAGATCTCGGCCCGGTATACGGCAAGCAATGGCGTTCTTGGGTCGGTCCGAACGGCGAGTCAATCGACCAAATTGCAAACGTCATTGATAGTTTGAAAAATAACCCTGATTCACGCAGACATATTGTAACGGCGTGGAATCCAGCGGAAGTGGACGATATGGCATTGCCTCCTTGTCACAACATGTTCCAGTTTTACGTGGCGGACGGCAAATTGTCGTGTCAACTGTATCAGCGCAGCGCGGACATTTTCTTAGGTGTGCCGTTTAATATCGCATCGTATGCGCTTCTTATGATGCTCATCGCACGCGAAACGGGCTATGAACTAGGAGAATTCGTGCATACGTTAGGGGACGCGCACATTTATTCAAACCATTACGACCAAGTGCGTGAACAATTAGCGCGTGAACCGAGAGCATTGCCAACGGTACGAATCGCACAGAAAGCGTCTATTTTTGATTTACAAACAGCGGACTTTGAATTGCTCGGCTATGATCCACATCCGAGCATTAAAGCACCGATCGCAGTATAGGAGGAGTCAATATGATCGCATTAGTCGTTGCACATGCTCACGATTACGTCATTGGAAAAAACAATGCCATGCCGTGGCATTTGCCGAATGATTTACAACATTTTAAACGCGTGACGCTCGGGCATCCAATCGTCATGGGGCGTAAAACGTTCGAATCGATTGGACGTGCGCTTCCAGGACGCTTAAATATCGTCATTAGCCGCAACGCATCTTACGAAGTACCAGAAGGTGTCGTGCTCGTCGATTCGCTCGAAGCAGGTATTGCACGAGCGCAACGCGAAAGTGACACGGTTATGATTATCGGTGGCGCTCAAATTTATAAAGAGGCGTTACCTTTAGCGGACCGCTTATACGTGACGAAAATTGACGCATCTTTTGAAGGAGATGCCCGTTTCCCTGCATACGATGAAGCGGATTACGACATTATCGAACAGTCAGAAACGTTTCAAAATGATGAAGGTGTGGAATATACATTTTATACGTACGAAAGGAAGAAATCGCAGTGATTCGATCGATGCGAACGTATGGCTACCTTTTCGGGTATTTGCCATTTTCGTTAAAAAAATTAAAGCAAGTACAAGCATTGCCTGAATCGACGTCGATTCAAGAGAAAGATGCTTTCGTCGATGAAGAGCCGATTCATTGGGCGAGCGGTATTTTAAAACGTACGAAAAGTACATTTCAAGTAGAAGGAATCGAGCACTTAATCGATGGCCCGGCATTGCTCATTAGCAATCATGAAGGAAACTTTGACATTCCGACATTGATTGCGAACATTCCGAAGCCGTTCGGATTTATTTCGAAAGCAGAAGTGAAAAAACTTCCTGTCATTCGAGATTGGATGGAAGAGATGAATTGTATTTTTCTTGACCGAACGGACCGCCGCAGTGCGATGCAAGTGTTGAAAGACGCTGCGACAAAATTGCAAGAAGGGCATTCCATTATCATTTTCCCAGAAGGGACGCGCAGCAAAGGAGCGGGCGTGCAAGAGTTCAAATCAGGCTTTGCGAAAGTTGCGCAAGATGCGAATGTGCCGATCATTCCGATTGCTCTTTCTGGCACGAGTGATATTATGGAAAAAAATAAAAACTGGATTAAACCTGCGCATGTGCGAATTTCGATTTTGTCACACATTGAAGCGGAAGAAGTGATGGCGATGAGTCGTAAACAATTGACGGAACATGCGGAGCGGATCATTAAAGAAGAAGTACAACGATTACAACAGCAAAAATGAGGACGTGAAAAGTGAAAATGATTCATATCGTAACTGACTCAACAGCGGAGTTAACAGAAGCAGAACAAAAGGAGTACGGCATCCATGTCGTACCGTTAAATATTTTCATCGATGGCAAGTCGTATGTCGACCGCATCGACTTACAACCAGATGAATTTTTAGATTTAATGCGAACGTCGGAAGAATTGCCGAAAAGCTCGCAACCAGCAGTTGGTGTTTTAAAAGAGCTTTATGACGAGCTCGGAAAAGATGGCGACTCGGTCATTTCCATTCATATGACGGGTGGGATGAGCGGCACGGTAAAAGCGGCGGCACAAGCAGCGAGCATGACGGATACAGATGTGACCGTCATTGATTCCGAATACATTTCATTCGCCCTCGGCTTCCAAGCGAAAGAAGCAGCACTCGCTGCTAAAGCAGGAAAGACCGTGGAAGAAGTCGTCGCAAAAGTAGAAGAAGTAAAGCGCAACACGACATTATTCGTCGTCGTCGATACATTAGACAACATGGTAAAAGGTGGCCGCATCGGAAAAGGAAAAGCGATGCTCGGTTCTTTACTCAATATTAAACCGATCGCTCGACTCGAGGACGGCGTGTACACACCTGTCGGAAAAGCGCGCAGCTACAAACAAGTCGCCTCTCAACTATTCAAAATGTTTGAAGAGGACATTGAAGGGAAGCGCGTAAAAGGAGTCGCGATTCCACATGCGAACGGCCTCAAAATGACGAATCCTTTAAAAGAGAAAATCGACGCATTAAATCTAGGAGTAGAAGTATCTGTAGCGATTACGACACCGATTGTTAGTACGCATACAGGGGAAGGCGCGATTGGATTTATGTATTATACGGAGTGATTGGGATGAAGCGATTAATCGTCGTATTCATAAGTGTGGCGTTTATTTTGATGGGGTGTCAAGAAGAAGGTATACTTGATAAAAAGTATGAACCGGAAGCGATTGAGCATGCACAAGTCGTCGGACTCGGAGATTCTTTAACGCAAGGAGTCGGTGATGAAGAAGATTTAGGTGGTTATTTCGGTCGCGTGACGAAGCGTTTGTCTGAAGTCGAACATGTCGAGCAATTGCATGTCGTCAACTTTGCGAAAAGAGGTCGCACGTCGAAGCAGTTGTTAAAACAATTGAAAGAAAACGAGGAGGTTCGCACGCAATTAAAAGAAGCAGACCTCATCGCTTTCACGATTGGTGGCAACGATATTATGGCGGTCATGAAGCAACATTTGTTTGACTTGACGAAACAGCCTTTCGAAGAAGAAGCGCCGAAATTTAAAAAGAGATTGCACCAAATTTTAAAAGAGTTAGAACAATTAAATCCGAAAGCGACAATCGTTTTAACAGGCATTTACAATCCTGTTAACCTCGTGACGACCGAGGAACTAGAATTTGCTTCGATTATCGAAGAATGGAATGAAGATATGGAAGAAGTGATGGCAGAAAAGCCAGAACATCGCCTCTTCGTTCGCATCGATGATGTGCAATACAGTTCGAACCCGGATGTATATTCAACGGACTATTTTCATCCGAATGCAGAAGGGTACACATTTATTGCAGAAAATTGGTTTCAACAATTATTGCAATGGAATGAACGTCGAGAAGAACCGCTTTTATGGTTGATGGAGGTAAAAGAAGATGAATAAATGGAAAATTGCCTTTTTCGTCTTATTATTCATACTCATCCTAGTCGGGGGCATCATTTATTGGAAAGTATTTGCCGTCAGTGCGAGTGCTCCCATTGAAGAGACGCCTTTAAATATGGAAGAGAAACGAACATTACAAGTACAAACGACTAGAGAAGATTTTGAAGCGATCGCGAATACGTATATGCAACGCGCGATTCCGAAAGATACACCGGTCGATGTCGATTTACGCGTGGAAGATGAAATTATTTTAAGCGGAGAAGTCCCGTTTTTCACTAGTTTGATTCCGGTTAGTTTATACTTTGACCCTGTCCCGACAGAAGAAGGAAATTTAATGCTCAATCAAACGAAGTTGGAAGTCGGTCGCTTAAATGTCTCGCCACGAGCGGTATTAAAAGTGATTCGCGATACGGAATCGTTGCCGAAGTGGATGGAAGTACAACCGAAAGAAGAACGTATTTTTATTAATTTAAATCGCATTCCATTTGCGAACGGTATCGAAGTGCGTGTGAATAACATTGACTTACCGAACGATCACATTCAACTGGACGTAGCAGTTCCAGTAGGAGAGGGGAAATGATGATGGAAAAAGCAATTTTTGCCGGTGGCTGTTTTTGGTGTATGGTGAAGCCGTTTCATAAATATGACGGCGTCCAACAAGTCATTTCAGGCTATACGGGCGGACATACGGAAAACCCGACGTATGAAGAAGTGTGTTCCAATGCGACGGGGCATCGTGAAGCGATCGAAGTGACATTCGATCCGGAAGTGATTACGTATGAACAACTCGTTTCAATCTTTTGGAAGCAAATCGATCCGACGAATCCGAATGGTCAATTTGGAGATCTTGGAGATTCTTATAAAACGGCGATTTATTATATTGACGAAACGCAAAAGGAAATTGCGGAACGTTCGAAGCGTGAGTTAGAGGAGAACGGTCCTTTTGAAGGTCCGATCGTTACAGATATTTTACCCGCTTCGACATTTTATCCAGCAGAAGACTATCACCAAGACTATTATCAAAAACAACCGTTTCGTTATGAACGTTACGCATACGGCTCAGGCCGCGTGCCATTTTTAGAGCGTGTATGGGGGGGATAAAGAATGACAGAAGAATTGAAAAAGAAACTGACACCGATGCAATATTATGTGACACAAGAAAATGGGACAGAACCTCCGTTCCAAAATGAGTACGATGCTCATTTTGAAGAAGGGATTTATGTCGATGTCATTAGCGGGAAGCCACTCTTTAGTTCAAGGGATAAATACGATGCAGGATGCGGTTGGCCGGCGTTCACTCGTCCGATTGAAAAGATAGAAGTGACGGAGCATTTCGATACGAGCTTCGGCATGCGCCGCGTAGAAGTTCGCAGTAAGGAAGCGGACGCTCACCTCGGGCACGTTTTCGAAGACGGCCCACAAGAAGAAGGTGGGTTACGTTACTGCATTAACTCGGCAGCGTTACGTTTCGTTCCCGTCGACGAGTTAGAAGCGGAAGGATACGGAGCTTACGTCGCGTTATTTAAGGACAATGAGCGATGATTCGAACGTTTTATGAATATGTGATGACGTATCGCGGAGAACAGCAGCGTTCAGAAGAAGGAGCATTCGCTGAAGCTGCTTTCCGCGATCCAGGTTTTCCAAAACAGTCGACAGACTTTCAAGAGTTGTCCCGCTACGTCGAGGAATCTGAAATCGAAGGCTTAGCAGCAGCTGTCTTTGACGATTTGTATCAAAAGTACGAAGAGCTCCATTTGCATGACAGACCGATACTTCCGTTGCAATATGAGGAGTAAACGAGTATCATTAGTGTTGAAATTTGAAAGAGAGGTATTTTAAAATGAGTGTACATATTAATGCGAAACAAGGCGAAATTGCAGAAACGATTTTATTACCAGGAGATCCATTGCGTGCAAAATATATTGCAGAGACGTATTTAGAAGACGTCGTCCAATACAATGACGTGCGCAATATGTTCGGATATACAGGCACGTATAAAGGTCATCGTATTTCAGTTCAAGGAACAGGTATGGGTGTGCCGTCAATTTCGATTTACATTAACGAATTAATGACAGAATACAATGTTCAAAATTTAATTCGTGTCGGTACATGTGGCGCGATTCGTGAAGATGTGAACGTACGTGACGTCATTATTGGCCAATCGGCATCAACGAACTCATCGATCATTCAAAACTTCTTCCCGAACGTATCGTACGCACCGACAGCAGACTTCGGTTTGTTGAAAGATGCTTACGACGCAGCAGTTGCTAAAGATTTGCACGTACAAGTCGGAAACATTTATACAGAAGACTTCTTCTACAATGAGCATGCACCGCATGAAGAATTAGCGAAGCACGGCGTTCTCGGCGTTGAAATGGAAGCAGCGGCACTTTACACACTCGCAGCGAAACACGGTCGTAAAGCACTTGCGATTTTAACAGTGAGTGACCATATCGTTCGTGGTGAAGTGACAACAGCAGAAGAGCGTCAAACGACATTTAACGACATGATCATCGTAGCGCTCGAAACAGCAATTAAACAAAAATAATGAAAAGTCACGCATGTCGTGACTTTTTCGTGACGAGTTGGATGGAAAGTAGGGAAAACATGTTATGACAGAGAATAAGGAAGTGACACCTTCAAAACCTGCACAACGTTTCATTCGCATGAAACCTTTTCCGTTCGTTATGTTAGTGTTTGGACTCGTATTATTGACAGCGATCGTCACTTTTTTCGCACTCACAGTAGGCGAAGAGAAAGTCGTCGAAGTCGTCAGTCCGCAATCAGCAGAACGTGACGAATTTAAAAAGCTCTATTTTGTTTACGATGAATTGCAGAAGAAATATTTGCATGACGTCGATGCGGATACCGCGATAGAAGGAGCGATTAACGGAATGGTCGATGCGCTCGGTGACCCGTATACGGATTACTTAAATCAAGAAGAAGCGCAACGTTTGACGGAAAGTATTTCAAGTACATTTGAAGGAATTGGAGCGGAAATTCGCGAATCGGACAATTACATTCGCATCGTTTCACCAATCAAAAATTCACCCGCTGAAAAGGCAGGTCTATTGCCGAACGACTTAATTATGGCAGTTGACGATGAGTCGATTCAAGGAATGAGTTCGAATGAAGCCGTTCTTTTAATTCGTGGCGAAAAAGGTTCAGAAGTACGCTTGAAAGTACAACGTGGCGACAATACAGAGCCATTTGAAGTGAAAGTGAAACGCGATGTCATTCCGATCGAGTCGGTATATCCAGAAATGGTAGACGATAAAGTAGGTCACATTCGCATTACGAGTTTCGCTCAAAATACGTACGATGAATTGCTTGAAGCGATTGAGTCTCTCGGAGAACAAGGGGCGGAAGGATTCGTCATCGACGTTCGTCAAAACCCGGGTGGTCGTTTAGATACGGCGAAATACATTACAGACTTATTCGTTGAAAAAGGAAAACCAATTTTCCAACAGACGGATAAATCAGGCACGCGTCAAATTACAGAAGCGTCAGGCGGTACGAAAATTAACGTACCGATCACGTTATTAATTGACGACGGTAGCGCATCAGCATCTGAAATTTTAGCAGGGGCGATTAAAGAGTCTACAGACTATCCAATTATCGGATTGAAATCGTTCGGTAAAGGGACGGTACAGACGCCTGAAGAATTGAAAGATGGCTCGATGTTGAAATTGACGACAGCGAATTGGTTAACTCCAAAAGGTAATCACATTCATGAAAAAGGAATCGAACCAGATATTAAAGTCGATTACCCAGAATATGCGTCATTGCCATTTATTGACCCAGCAGTTCCGTTAAAACGCGATATGATTGCCTCTTCTGTAGAAGTGGCGAAAAAATTATTTATCGCGATTGGATACGACATTCCAGAAGTGAACAGTCAATTCGATGCTTCTTTACAACGAGCAGTAGAACAACTGCAACGTGAAGGACAATTAGAAGTGACAGGCGAACTTCAAGGGGATACGACATTTTTACTCATGCAAAAAGTGCGTGAACAAATGACAGAAGACGATCCACAATTGAAAAAAGCGACAGAAGTATTGTACGAATTAATGAATAAATAACAAACAGTAGCCAAAGTTCATGCAACTTTGGCTATTTTTTTAAGGAGTGTAGACAGTGGTAGATGTTTATTTAGTGAGCGGTTTTTTAGGAAGCGGAAAAACGACGCTTCTCATGCGTTTATTGCAGCAAGCGAAAGAAGAAGGAAAGAAACCAGCCGTCTTTATGAACGAGTTTGGAGATATGAATATTGACGGTCAAATGATTGAGACGAAAGACGGCGCGATTCCGATGCGCGAAATGTTGAACGGCTGTATTTGCTGTACAGGCTCTGAGCAATCGGAAGCGGAAATTCAAACGATTTTAGTCGAGCATCCAGATGTCGACGTATTATTCATTGAGACGACAGGAGCGGCTCATCCGGTCGAAGCACTCGATGCGGTATTTTCACCGCTATTTGCGGATCAAATTACGTTTAAAGGAATTATTACGGTTGTCGACTTGCAACGTTTCGCAGAACGCGACCGAATGAGTCCCCAAATGCAAGTGTTGTTTATGGAACAAATTCGACATGCGAACTTTATCGTGGCGAATAAAATGGATACGTTAACCGATAGCGAACTCGCATCCGTCATGATTCATTTAGCACAACTTTTGCCGAATGTGCCACTCGTCCAAACGACAGATGCTAAAGTGAATGTGCGCGACATTTTTGAATCGTTACAACAAACAGTTGAAGTAGCATCATATGGTGAAACAGAACATGTTCACCATCATTTACAATCGAAGTCATTCATCGTAGAGCGCCCGATTCACCGAGAGCGTTTTGAAGAATGGGTACAACAGTTACCAGACTCGGTTTACCGCATGAAAGGGTACGTCCGTCTCGACGAAACACGCACGTATTCTGTACAATACGCATACGGCATGATTCAATGGCTTCCTGAAATGATGAAAATGAAACCAGTGCTCGTCTTCATCGGAGACCACGTCCAAGCACTCGACATTCCAGAGTCAATTTATGCATAAAAAAAAGCGTCACCCTTCTACAAATTGTAGAGCGGTGACGTTTTTCTATTAGGCAATCACTTTCCGTTGAACGATGCGCAAACGGATGAAGAGTCCGATTGCCCCTAACGTTAACCCGGTAATTAAACCGACCCAATAGCCGTAAGGGCCAAGTGATGTGTATGTCGCCATCATGTACCCGACAGGGAGACCGATGACCCAAAATGAAATAATCGCGGTAATGAATGTCGCATTCACGTCTTTATAACCACGCAACGCCCCTTGAATCGGTGCGAGCACAGCGTCGGATAGCTGGAAGAACGCAGAAAAAATAAAGAACTTTGCGCTCAGCGCGATGAGTTGTGCATCCGCTGTATAAATGCTGGCGATTGAATGACGGAATGTCAATAAAATCATGATTGATATTAAGCTAAAGAGAAGCGCAACACCGACCGCTAAAAAGCTGTATTCTTTCGCATCTTGCCACGCTTTCGCACCGACTGATTGACCGACGACGATCGTCACACCGAATGAAATAGAAAGTGGCATCATATATAAGAACGATGTGAAGTTTAAAGCGATTTGATGGGCGGAAATAATTTCGGTCGAATACGCATTACTCATCAGTAAAGTGACGGCTGAGAAAATACTCGTTTCAACAAAAATCGCAATACCGATCGGAATCCCGATTTTCAAAATATGTCCCCACTCGGCAAAACGAATGCGCGGCCAATTGAACAGAAGGCGATACGAAGCGAATTGTCGATTCCATGTTGCGATGGCGACCGCTACGAAAAAGACGATCCAATACGTAATGCCTGAAGCATATCCTGCCCCTGCACCACCGAGTTCAGGGAGACCGAATTTCCCGTAAATGAGCATATAGTTTAAAATGATATTAATCGGCGCTGTGAGCCCGATAATGAACATCGAAACGCGCGTCGCTCCTAACGCATCGAAAAATGAACGGAAGACGGTATATGCAAAGAGTGGGAATAATCCGAGGCTCATCCCGATTAAATACGACATCGCCACTTCGCGTACGAGTGGTTCTAAGTCGATCATTTGAATGACGCTCGGCAACAGTAAAAAATGAGTCCGAAAATGAAAAGTGCGAGCGCGATTGAAATGTATAGTCCTTGATGGACGAGCGGTCGAATGTTTTCTTTTTTGCGCGCTCCGTACTCATGAGCAATTAACGGCGTCAATCCAGACAAAATGCCCGCGAGCCCTGTATAGATCGGCATCCATAAAGAAGAACCGACCGATACGCCACCTAAATGGGCGGTATCGTATCGTCCCGTCATGACGATATCGAAAAAAGTCATTAAATAAAGCGCAATTTGGGTCATTAAAATCGGCCCAATAATGCGCATGAGGCGATTCGATTTTTCACGAATCGGAATCGTTGCATTCATTTTAAAAAACTCCTTCACCCAAAAATTACTTCCATTGTAGCACGAAACTTCTGTTATAATGGCAGATGGTAGAAAAGAAAGAAAGAAAAGAGGAATGTACGATGAGTCGTCCGACAATCGTTTTAACAGGTGGCGGTACAGCAGGGCACGTTTCCGTCAACGAAGCGCTCCTGCCAGAACTGCGCCGCCGTGGATACGACATTCATTATATCGGCTCGTACGAAGGCATTGAAAAAGACATTATGAGCCAATATGAATTTGTCACTTATCATGCGATTTCGAGTGGAAAATTGCGTCGCTACATGTCAGCGAAAAATTTCACCGACCCGTTCCGCGTATTAAATGGCGTACGTCAAGCATCTCGTCTGCTGAAGAAGATCAAGCCGAGCGTCATCTTTTCAAAAGGCGGATTCGTTAGTGTGCCTGTCGCACTCGCTGCGAAACGTCGCAACATCCCGGTCGTCGCGCATGAATCCGACGTCACGCCTGGCCTTGCGAATAAAATTGCGCTACCGTTCGCGAAAAAGATTTTCACCGTATTTGAAGAGACGTTGCAACACGTCCCGGAAAATAAATCAGCGCATATCGGGCCGATCATTCGCCAAGAGTTATTTGAAGGCGAACGCGAACGCGGATTAGCATTGACGAAATTTGCGGGAGATAAGCCGGTGTTAATCGTCATGGGAGGCAGTCAAGGTGCGCGCATTTTAAATGAAAAAATTCGTCTCGCTTTACCTGAGCTTTTGCCAACGTACGACATCATTCACCTTTGTGGGAAGGGGAATATTGACCGTACATTAGATGAGCAAAAAGGGTACCGCCAATACGAATACGTCATGCAGGAGCTACCTGATTTACTCGCCGCTTCCGATTACGCAATCAGCCGAGCAGGTTCCAATGCGATATTCGAACTTCTCGCTTTATCGATTCCGATGTTGCTCGTGCCATTATCAGCGGAGCAAAGTCGTGGCGATCAATTGCTCAATGCGAATTTATTTAAGCAGCTCGAAATCGCAAAAGTGATCCAAGAAGAGCAGTTTGAACAGTGTGACGTCGTACAAGAGATAGGACTTTTTGTAGAGGAAGCTCCAAAGATGAAAGAGAAAATGGAGACGATATCGAGCGTGAAAACGGCTACTCAAGTCGTCGATTTAATACTTTCTAACGCAAAATAACTGTTTCGTGTAGAAAGTGAATGAAGTGTGAAGTGGAGCGGTGTTCACACATCTTTATTCGTGTGACAAGAACTTAGTGCGAAACACTTTCCGTCCCGCCTGTTAAATGTTATTATGAATATGCAGAAATTAATATAGACAACATGCTGAAAAAGCAAATGTGGAGGTCATATTACAATGTCGAACAACGTTAATGCCCATCGTTCCCCTTACGATGTATTTTCGGGACCGAACTTAGGGTATGTAATGGAAATGTATGAGAATTTTAAAGAAGATCCAGAGTCAGTGAGCCCGGACATGGCAGAATTTTTCCGCTATTACGGAGCACCGGTTATGACGGGTGCTACAGGTGCACATGCGCAAGCAGCAGCTGAAGTTCCAGAAGGAGATTTCGGAAAAGTATTAGCGGCGTATACGCTTATCGATGCGATTCGCAATTACGGACACTTAGCAGCGGATATTTATCCACTGAAAGATCGCCCGCAAGATACGACACGTATTGAGCTATCTTATTACGGTTTAACTGAAGCTGATTTAGAAAAGATGCCGGCAGCACTCTTCTTACAAGAAGTGCCAGCAACAGTCGAAAACGGCTTAGACGCAGTAAACTATTTAAGATCGCTTTATACGGGTAAAATTGCTTACGAATTCGGTCATGTGATTAATGAAGAAGAACGCAAATGGTTGCTTTCTCAAGTAGAGACAAAAGCATACAAACCGACGTTTAACGCTGAAGAGAAGAAAGAATTACTCGAGCGTTTAACTAAGGTAGAAGGGTTTGAGAAATTTATCCACCGTACATTTATCGGTGCGAAACGTTTCTCAATCGAAGGATTAGATACACTCGTAACATTCCTCGAAGAACTCGTTCGTCGTTCAGAATCAGACGCAGTGAAGAAAATGCTTATCGCAATGGCGCACCGCGGTCGTTTGAACGTCTTAACACATATTTTAAACAAGCCTTACGAAATGATGTTCGCTGAATTCGCAGGCGTTCCACCAGAGCCATTTTTACCAGAAGACGGTTCACTCGAAGTGACGAGCGGATGGTACGGCGACGTTAAATACCATATGGGAGCTCTTTACAAAGGTGAAGCGATGGACCGTTTCTTAGCGTACAACCCATCGCACTTAGAAGTAGCAAACCCAGTTATCGCGGGTCAAACGCGTGCAGCTCAAGAAGATACATCACAACCAGGCGCACCGACTCGCAATGAAAAAGACGCATATGCAATTATGATTCACGGTGATGCGGCGTTCCCAGGACAAGGAATTGTTCCGGAAACATTTAACTTCAGCCGTATCGAAGGATACCGTACAGGCGGTTCAATCCACGTAATCGCAAACAATATGATCGGATTCACGACTGAATTTTGGGATTCACGTTCGACGATGTACTCATCAGACCCTGCAAAAGGATTTGAAGTGCCAGTTATGCACGTTAACGCAGACGATCCAGAAGCGGTGATCGAATCCGCAGCACTCGCATTCGAATACCGTCAAAAATTCGGCAAAGACATCATCGTAGACTTAATCGGTTACCGCCGTTACGGTCATAACGAGATGGATGAGCCACTCGTGACGAACCCGATGATGTACCACTTAGTTCACAAGCACCCAACAGTGCGTGAATTATACGGACAACAGTTAGTTGAACAAGGTGTTATGACAGCAGAGCAAGTCGAAGAACTCGACGAAAAAATCTTCAAAATGATGCAAGCAGCGAACGACCGTGTGAAAGAAGAATCGAAAGATGCAGAACCACATGTGAACGACACACCTGCTTACGTTTTAGAAGGCATCGAGCCGAACATCGAAACAGGTGTCGAGCGCGAGCGTCTTGAGAAGATGAATGAAGAGTTACTCACATACCCTGAAGACTTCACAGTGTTCAGCAAATTAGGACGTATTTTACAACGTCGTGAGTTACCATTCACAAACCCTGAAAAAGGTAAAATTGACTGGGCACATGCTGAGCAATTAGCATTCGGTTCAATGTTACAAGAAGGAAAACCTGTCCGCTTATCAGGTGAAGACGTGCAACGTGGTACATTCGCTCACCGTCACCTCGTATTAAATGACGAGAAAACAGGTAAGCAATATACACCACTTCAGCACATTTCAGGTTCAAAAGCGTCAATCGTAGCATATAACTCACCGCTTACAGAGTTCGCACTCGTAGGATTTGAGTGGGGCTACACATTAGAAAACAAAAAAGGCTTAACGATTTGGGAAGCACAATACGGTGACTTCGCGAACATGGCACAAGCGATGTTTGACCAATTCGTAGCAGCGAGCCATTCAAAATGGGGACAACAGTCAGGACTCGTTCTTCTTTTACCACATGCGTATGAAGGACAAGGACCAGAACACTCAAGTGCCCGTCTCGAGCGTTTCTTACAGTTGAGCGCTGAGAATAACTGGACAGTCGCAAACATTTCAAGTGCGGCAAACTACTTCCACGTGTTGCGCCGTCAAGCAGCGATCGTTGGAACAGAGCAAGAGCGTCCACTCGTCATCATGAGCCCGAAATCATTACTTCGCCACCCACTCGTTGGAGCGGATGTAGAAGATTTAACACAAGGTTCATTCCAGACAGTGCTTGAGCAACAAGGTACAGGTCAGAACCCTGAGAAAGTCGAAAAAATCTTATTCGCAAGCGGTAAGATGGCGATTGACTTAGCGGAACAAGTGAAAGATGGCGAAGGATTCGACCACTTACACATCGTTCGCGTGGAGCAATTGTATCCATTCCCAGAAGCGCGCATTCAAGAAATTATCGCACGCTTCCCGAACGCGAAAAAACTCGTCTGGGTTCAAGAAGAGCCACGCAATATGGGATCATACTCATATGCATTGCCTTACTTACTCGACATCGCAGAAGGACGTACGATTGAATATGTTGGACGTATTCACCGTGCGAGCCCATCTGAAGGTGACGGTGCGAGCCATACGAAAGAACAAAAACGCATCGTAGCAGACGCATTGAAAAAAGACGAATAAACTTTTGTAGCATATAGACAATCCCATCTTAATGTTTTACATTGAGATGGGGACTATTCCAAATAGAAGCAGTACTATTGCCTGAAGGCACAACTTACTTGAGGAGGAATTTATTGTGGCAGAAATTATTGTACCTGAATTAGCGGAATCGATTACGGAAGGAACGATCGCATCTTGGTTAAAACAACCAGGTGACCACGTTGAAAAAGGTGAAAACATCGTTGAGATTGAAACGGATAAAGTAAACGTTGAAATCCCTTCTGAAGAAGCTGGAATCGTTCAAGAACTTCTTTTCGAAGAAGGCGACACAGTTGAAATCGGAGCGGTAATCGCAATCGTTGGAGAAGGTGGCGCAGCGCCAGCACCGAAAGCTGAAGCAGCACCAGCGAAAGAAGAAGCGGCAGCACCTGCACCAGCAGCACAAGCTGAAGAAACGACTTCAACAACAGACCGTACAATTGCTAGCCCAGCAGCACGTAAATTAGCACGTGAAAAAGGCATCGACCTTGCAGAAGTATCACCAGTAGATCCAATGGGTCGCGTTCGTGCACAAGACGTTGCAGCACATGCGCAAGCACCGAAAGCAGCACCAGCTCCAGCGGCGGCAGCGCCAGCAGCACAAGCAGATGACGGACGCATCACACGTGAGCGCATGACACGTCGTCGTCAAACAATCGCAAAACGTTTACTCGAAGTAAGCCAATCAACAGCAATGCTTACAACGTTCAACGAAATCGATATGTCAGCGATGATGGATCTTCGTAAACGTAAAAAAGACGAATTCGAACAAAAATACGGCGTGCGTTTAGGCTTCATGTCATTCTTCACGAAAGCAGTCGTAGCAGCACTTAAAAAATACCCATACGTGAACTCAGAAATCGATGGCGACGAAATTTTGCTCAAAAACTTCTATGACATCGGAATTGCAGTTTCAACTGAAGGTGGACTCGTTGTACCGAACGTGAAAGACGCAGACCGCAAAAACTTTGCTGAAATCGAAGGTACAATTGCAGAACTCGCAGCGAAAGCACGCGACAATAAATTAACACTTGCAGATATGACAGGTGGATCATTCACAATTACAAACGGTGGAGTATTCGGTTCACTCTTCTCTACACCAATCATTAACGGTACACAAGTAGCGATCCTCGGTATGCATACAATTAAAATGCGCCCAATCGCTGTAGGTGACAAAATCGAATTACGTCCAATGATGTACGTGGCACTTTCATATGACCACCGTGTCATCGACGGAAAAGATTCTGTCGGATTCTTGAAAATGGTGAAAGAATTAATCGAAAACCCAGAAGACTTACTTTTAGGTTCATAAGATTACGCAACCGGATCGACCCGAAGCTTCGGGTCGATTTTTTGTATAAGGAGGAACGACAATGGAAGTATTTAAAACGTGGGAAACGAACCCAACGATTAAAACGGTAACGTGCACGCATACGGATGCTGCAAAGTTTACCGTAGCGGACAAATTAACAGTCGGCAAACAGTACGAAGTGAAAAACGAAACAGAAGAATTTATTTTTGTCATCGACAATAGCGGTAAAGTCGGCGGCTATTATAAAACATACTTCGAATAAATGACAAAACTTGTGTCTCTTAAGAGCGCAAGTTTTTTTGTCCGTCAAAACTCGTTTACATGTCGTTTCTTCTAGCGTTATATTATAATGAATGAAGGAAGGATGAACGACGATGACAACACGAAAAAACAGACGTTGGACGGAAGAAGAGGTGCTCTTCGTTTTTGACACTCATTGTGAAACGAAAGGTCAATGGCATGCGGAAGATGTTCACTTTTTACAACGGATGCTTGCCCACTTCCGCCTACATGACGATGCACCCGTTACGCGCAGTACACCGAGCATTCGGGCCAGACTCCGACACTTCCGCCGTTTAGACGAAGGGGAAGAGACAGGGGTGCCTGAACTCGACCGAGAGATTTGGAACATGTACCGCACGGAGAATAAAAGACGTGAAGCCATTCGCGCCTTATACAATACACATTTATGGAAACCTTAAAATGAATAGTTAGGATGAAGACGTATGGAAATGAAATTTGGATATCGCGTACAAGAAGCGAGTTTATGGGAGGACTTGCGCGCCGTTTTACAGTTAAAAAAACCGCTCCTTCTCATCGGGCCAACAGGGTCAGGGAAGACAAAACTAGCAGAAGCATTAGCGCAGTCTTTTGAACTGCCGATGAATAGCATTAACTGCTCCGTCGACTTAGATGCAGAAGCGTTGCTTGGCTTTAAAACGATCGTGCAACAAGATGGAGTGAGCGTCATTGAATTTGTTGACGGTCCTGTCGTCGATGCGATGAAGCACGGACACATTTTATACATCGATGAAATTAATATGGCAAAACCGGAGACTTTACCCATTTTGCATAGTGTTCTCGACTATCGCCGCACATTGACGAACCCATTTACAGGAGAAGTGATTGAAGCGCATCCTGATTTTAAAGTGCTCGCTGCGATTAACGAAGGATATGTCGGGACAACACCGATGAACGAAGCGTTAAAAAACCGTTTCGTCGCCGCACGCATCGATTATTTAACGGGCGATGCATTACGTCAGTTGTTGGCAGAAAGCGTCGATATAGAAGATGAGCGACTCGACATGATGTACAACATCGCGACAGAGCTTCAAAAGCAAGTGAAAGAAGGCTTACTCGCAGAAGAAATCGCATCGATTCGAAGTGTGCTCGATGCTTTACAACTGTCTGCTCATATGCCGATTGAACGTGCGCTCCAATATGCGATCGTCGAAAAAATAGAAGATCCGTTAGAACGTGATCTCGTTTTACAATTGATCGAAATGTGGGTGTAACGATGCGCCGATTTATTCAATTTAATGATGAACTCGTCGATGCGAATGAATTATTGTCTTACGATTATTTGGCGAAAGCATTGAGCGGGGCAGATGTCGATGTGACGGAGCGTCAATTGATGGAAATTCAAATAGCAGAGAAAAAAATCGCAATGTCTGTCTTTTGGCGTCATCGCGATCCTGAAGTCATTCGAGCAGGTAGACTGACCGATATTTATTTATTGACGCTCGGATTTTGGCGCGAATTTCGATTGCGGGAATGGCAAGAAGCAAATACTGACTATGACGGCACATCGCCCAAATTGTTCGAGCAACTTATTTTATTACTGGAAGAACTCCGTTTCATGGAGCGAATTGAACGAGAGCGAAAAGGAACACGGAAAAAATTTCAAATTCGTCGAGATACGATGGTTGAACATCATAAAAAACGTTTAACAGTCAATTTAGAACGCGGTCGTTTAGCGGATGCTATTTTTCATCAATGTGTATTGTATGGAATGGAGGGGACATTAGCGCAAAGTCCTTTTCCGACGAAGTATCCGATGGAACGCATCGCACGTTTAATGGAATCGGTATATAGCCTTCGCTCGACATCAGACAGTATTGACGTAGCGAGCGGCATTATGTATGCGTTACAACCTGTCTTACAACGAGACCTCGTCTATTCGTATTATGCGTTTGAACAATTTTTAAAAGAAGAAGCGTTCACTCCCTTTCATTACCATGAAGGGATGAAGGAAAGTGAGCTCGGACAAGAAGGCGAAAAAGAGACGATTGAAGAAGTGTACCGCACGTGGCATCGAGAATCAGAAGACGAAAGTGGCTTGCATCTCCAGTACGAATTAGAACACGGTGCAAAAGGGCGCAGTCTTTCCGATGAAGCGACGGCAGGCTCTCCAGAAGCGACGATCGACCATATTCGAGAAGGTGAGTCTGATGCGTCCGCAGAACAAGTGCAAGAAGGAGAGGAGCTCGCGACCGGTTCAAGTAGCCAACAAGCAGGACATACATTCGGCAATGCGAATCGTCACGTCGTCTATGAAGAAGTACTCGCTGAACAACAAAAGATAGACGAAGCGAAATTAAAAGAATGGCTCCTCGTTCAAACACCGCTCGTCCAACGTTTTAAACGAGAAATGAATGAACGGATGGAAAAGAAAAAAACAGCGGAGCGAACAGGTTTAACGTACGGTCGATTATCGAAAAAAGCAATTTTGCAGTTATGGACAGAAGAACGTCCGAAACTATTTTACAAAAAAACGAATCCAGGAAAACCGATCGACGCTGCATTCGGCTTACTCATCGACCAATCGGCTTCCATGCATGATAAATTAGATGAAACGAAGCGAGCGGTTTTACTCTTTCATACTGTATTGCGTGAACTCGCCGTCCGTCATGCGATCGCGGGATATTCGGAAGACTCGATTACAGCATCGAAAGAAGCGCAGTACAATACATTTGAACTGTTTCATCGCTTTCAAGATGGAACGCGCAATAGCGACCGAATCATCGCCTCGATGGAAGCGCATGATGATAACCGAGACGGCTTTGCGATTCGTTGGATGACAGAAGCGTTAAAACGTGAACAAGTGACCCATCGCTTTTTACTCGTATTTTCCGACGGAGAACCTTCCGCTTTTGAATACGGGCAAAACGGCATTGTCGATACGAGAGAAGCAGTGATAGAAGCACGCCGCGCAGGGATCATCGTGCTCCATTTATTTTTAAACGATACCGAGCCGACGGAAGACCAATTGCACACGTTTCAAATGATGTTCGACAATCAGAGCGTCGCGACGAGTGACGTCACACAATTTACAGAACAAACGTTACGTCTCTTGCGTAAAATGTTTGCGATCGTCTTTAAAGGACTCGTCTAAACTTCGAAAGTGAATAAACTTTCGAAGTTTTTTTTCGTTCTTTTAAAAAATAGTTGCACCCTTCAATTGTTCGTGTTACTTTTAAATAGTAATCATTACGATTTAAAAAAGAAAGAAGGCTATATTAATGACAGAACAAATTCCAGTGACAGTGTTGAGCGGTTACTTAGGTGCAGGGAAAACGACATTATTGAACCATTTGCTTAACAATCGCGAAGGGAAAAACTTTGCGATTTTAGTGAACGATATGAGTGAAGTGAATATCGATGCAGATTTAATCGAACAAGGGAGTTCATTTACGCGAACAGAGGAGTCGTTCGTCGAATTGTCCAACGGCTGCATTTGTTGCACATTGCGAGAAGATTTATTGCTCGCTGTTGAAAAATTGAGTGCACAAGAAGGGCTAGACGCGATCATTATCGAATCAACCGGGATCAGTGAGCCGATTCCGGTCGCTCAAACGTTCACGTACATGGACGATGCGCTCGGCATTCAATTGTCGGACCGCTGCCGTTTAGATACGATGGTGACGGTTATCGACGCGAAACGCTTCTGGGACGATTATCAATCAGGGGAATCATTGCTCGATCGGAAAGAAGCAGTCGACCATACAGACGACCGAGATGTCGCAGATTTATTAATTGACCAAATTGAATTTTGTGACGTGTTGTTGTTGAATAAATGCGATTTATTAAAAGAGGAACAATTGTCGCAATTAGAAGCGTTTTTACGTAAAGTGCAACCGTCGGCGAAATTGATTCGCACGACGAATAGTGCGGTGGACATTGATGAAGTGATCAATACGAAGCGTTTTGATTTTGAACAATCGTTACATCACGCGGGGTGGATTCAAGAACTTGAACAAGGACCTGAACAACATACGCCGGAGACAGAAGAGTATGGCATTACGTCATTCGTCTACCGTGCCTATGAACCGTTCCATCCGACGCGCTTCCGCGAATGGTGTAATGAATTGCCCCTCGAGGTCGTGCGCGCGAAAGGCTTTATGTACGTGGCGAGCCATTATGATATCGCGATGACGATGAGCCAAGCCGGAAGTACCGTGACGATCGCACCACAAGCCCATTGGCAAGCGAGTTTGCCAGATGCGGCGAAACGAGCGGCGAAAGAAGAAGATCCGTCATTCGGTGAAGATTGGCATCCGGTATATGGTGATCGTATCAATGAGCTCGTATTCATCGGAATCGAGATGGATGAACAAGCGATTCGCACGTCACTTGATGCTTGTTTAATGACAGAAGAAGAACTTGCGGAGCCGTTTGATACGCTTGAGGCGTATATGGCATAAAAAAACTTGATACTCTTTCTACTCTCTTTCATAATGAAGAAGTAGGAGGGATAGTCATGTGGTGGGGAATCGCTCTTTTTTGGGTCATCGTCTTCATCTTAATCCGAAAAAGTCGTAAACGACGAGAAGCAGTGGAACGTGCATATTACAAACAAGTGAAACTCATTTGGCTTTATGCAGGAGCGGCGGAAGGTTTGGCACTGATCGAACAAGCGAAACAAGTCGCTAAACGAGAATGGTATGTACGTGTGAAAATAGAAGGACAATCATTCGAATTTAGCGTCACTTTTCCGAAACGTGCGAACCGATCTTTACGTGTCGGTGAAGAGTTACCGATTTTATACAATTACACGCATCGCGAGGCCGTCCTTCATCCGATGTATTACGAATGGTTAAAAGGAGATGATGTACTGAATCACTATGATGTCGGTGTCATCTCTCAATATATTCAACGCCAAAACGTTACAAACTAACATTTAGTTTGTAGCGTTTTTTAATAGAAACGGGAGAAGCTATTTTCAAATATACTTTAATGTGATAAAGTATAGAGGTTTCCATTAACAAAATGTTTGGAAAATAGAGAGGGAGTTTTGCACATGAAAGTGAAAATCGGGTTAGTATGGCGCATTATCATCGCCATCGCACTAGCCGTCCTATTCGGTACCTTTTTGCCGAGTCTGCATGAAGGATTCGCAGAAGGATTCGTCCGATTTTTTGCGACATTTAACTTATTATTCGGCAGTTTCTTAGACTTTGTCGTACCGTTAATTATTATTGCATTTATTACACCAGGAATTGCGAATTTAGGGAAAGGCGCTGGAAAATTACTCGGCTTATCGACTGTAACGGCTTATATTTCTACTATTATTGCTGGACTTTTAGCGTATGTCGTTGCATCGAACTTACTTCCGAACTTCATCGGAGGAATTGAAGGTGAGTCGATTTTAAGCGCTGGACGCGATCCGTTGGAAAGCTTCCTAGACATTGAAATCGCACCGATTATGGGCGTTATGTCTGCATTATTGCTCGCCTTTATTCTCGGAATCGGAATGGCGTCCATCAATAGTAAAGCGATGCTCGCTGTATTTAATGAGTTTAATGCTTTAATTGAAAAAGTCATTACGTATGCGATCATTCCTTTATTACCGTTCCATATTTTCGGTATTTTCCTCAACATGACATTCGCAGGAAAAACAGGGAAAATTTTAGCAGTCTTCGCTGGCGTATTCGTCATGATTATCGTTTTACACTTCGTCATGTTAACGTTGCAATATACTGTAGCGGGATCTTTAAACAAGAAAAACCCATTCGCTTTATTAAAAACGATGATGCCTGCGTACATGACAGCAGTTGGAACACAGTCGTCGGCAGCGACGATTCCCGTCACATTGCGTCAAGCGAAACAAACAGGAGCGTCGGACCGTGTCGTAAACTTTACGGTTCCGCTTTTCGCTACGATTCATTTATCGGGAAGTATGATTACACTCGTTTCTTGTTCGATCGGTGTGTTATTAATGACAGGAATGCCGATTGAATTTGCAAGCTATGCGAAATTTATTTTCGTATTAGGGATCGCAATGATTGCAGCACCAGGCGTGCCAGGTGGTGCGGTAATGGCAGCGGTCGGATTTTTAACATCGATGCTCGGCTTCGATGAGTCGATGATTGCGTTAATGATCGCCTTATACTTAGCACAAGATAGCTTCGGAACAGCGACAAACGTTACAGGCGATGGTGCACTTGCATTAATCGTCGATCGTTTCTCAAAAAATACATCCGCTTCTTAAATGAAAAAACGTCAGTTACGGTAGAATCTCTCTTGAAGAGTGAGCGATCCGTCACTGACGTTTTTTGTAGTCTTTTATACATATTTTCAGAAAATATCGAAACATTTCAAGGAATCATCCGTATACAGATGTAAGGAGGGAGTGGAATGGGGAAGAAAATCATTTTGTTCTTTAGTTTGTTTGGCTTGTTTGGGGGTTTCGGTTATTGGACGTATTCCGCACAAAGCACTCCTCCGTCCTTTATAGGAGAGTGGATGGCGATTGTCGAACATGAAACGTTACAATTAATCGAGTTCACAGAAGATGAACGAATGATGTTGAAGACGTGGGAAGAGGAACGCGAAGCGACGTACAAAGCGGGGAAGCAACAGAAAAACAACCGTGCGTTGTACTATCATGTGACGATTGATTCAAAGGAATATTATCTCATCTATCCAGAAGCGGACAATTTAAATTATGCATACTTGATGGAGTCGTCCTCTCAAGAAAAATCGAATCCAATTCATGGCAAAGTCGTCTGTGAATTGATCCGTCCGTAAATCGAAAAGATTCTCTAGAGGTTAGAGAAAGTCTAATTTGTAGAGAGTCCTTTCATTTATGGGTCCGCAGCGTATTCCTTTCCTGTATAATAAATAGGAGGAGATGGTAAGATGAGGAGAAGGTTTATTCTCATATCGGTGCTCATCGTCGCTTTCTTGCTCGCTGCTTGCGATGCGAAGCCGCTTGAACAAAATGTGCAACACGTTTTTTCAGGGGAGAGTGAGCACTGGAAGCTTGAGCATTATGAAGTGAATGTAGACTCGAAAAAACATTTCATCGGCAATGGTAAGTTGCGGATGAAAGGACAAGATGAGTATGCAGCGAATCATTTAACATTTACTACATACTTTACGATTCAAGGTGAAGAAAGACCAGTTCACGCAGGATCGGTCGCAGGGGATTCGATTAATATCGCGACCTTTGAAACTGGAAGTATTGGAAGCGATGAAGCGAACGATGGAAAAAATGCGCTTCAGTTCGAAGACATCGAGCGCATTCATGTAGAAGTACAGTGGGAAGAACTTGGAGACCCTACTTTTCATGTAGAGACGATTCAGTTATATGAAAAATAAAAACAGGAAGTGAGTACTCGCTCGCTTCCTGTTTTGTCTTTGTTACTCGTCAGTTTGAGTATAGTCGGTTGGGGAATCGGCTATATGAAGGACCATTCAGAGAGCGTCTTTTTATATTTAAATCGGGTATTCCTATAAGAATAATGAGAAATGGAGATGAACGATTATGACAAACAGAGCAGAAGAACAATACAATCGACAAACAGAGGTAAATGCAAAAGCCGAGGAGAACTAACCACAATTCGAAAACAAATTAACATTTGATGACAATGTCGTTGAAAAAATTGCAGCGATTTCAGCGCGTGAAGTGAAAGGGATTTTAGATATGAAAGGCGGCTTCACGTCAGCGTTCACAGGCGCATTCGGCAACGAAGACATCACGAAAGGGGTTTCTGTAGAAGTCGGAGAAAAACAAGCGGCGATCGACTTAAAAGTGATCATCGAATACGGCGAAAGCGCACCAGCCATTTTCCGCCGCACGTCTGAAATTGTGAAACAACAAGTGAAACATATGACAGGCCTCGACGTCGTCGAAGTGAACATGCACGTAGAAGACGTCATGACGCAAAAAGAGTACAATCAAAAGAAAAACCAAGACGCGAATAACTCAGAATTAAAATAGTCATAGGAAAAGCAGTTCCTCGGACAGTGATACTGAAAATCGTGAGGTTCAATGAAATAGTAAGTAGGCTAGTTTGAAGTTCCATGTTGAATCGGACTCAAACTAGCCTATTTTAATTTCATTCAAATAAAGCGATTGGGCAAGAGCTTTTTCTTTTTTGTTTAATATTCAATTACTGTTACGTTTTTTCCTTTTTCAACAAACGATAAAATCAAATGTTTAAAATTAGAACCTTTGGAAACAGTATAATAGACATCGTAATTATTATATGTTTCTTTTTTTATAAACTGATGATTTTTCGTTGTTTTTGAATCTTTTTCTATTAATTCATAAACTGTTTTTAACATTTTTCCGCGTTCATCAATATCAACATTAGGAACAATTGCAACAAACGAATTTATATCATGAATTGCCTTTAATGGTTCAGAATAATACTTAACACCTAATGTCACATAATCTTTTTCATCTTGTATCTTTGAATCTGCTAAAAAAGCTTCTGACTTTCCATCATATTGCTCAAATAAACCATTTTGGTTAAACTTTTTAGGATTTGTTTGTTTAGCTACTTTCAAATCTAAAGCTTTGTATGATTTCGGTGCATAATACCCATTTGGTTTTAATTCAAAATTTGCATAGTCTTTCCAAGAATCTGTATTTATTTGAGAAACAAGTTTTTTTCCACCAATCATATAAATCGCAATTTCATATCCTATAATTTCTTGATAATAATCAATCCCCATCATTTTGAAAACTTCTGGTGAAACATAAAAAATATTTGTGACAGTGATTTTTTGATTATTTAAAGTTTCATTTTTTAAATCTAAATGATAAGTTTTGCCTTTATATTCAATTGTACCTTCATATGGACTAAGTGCTTTATATGTTCCACCTAATAAAGGTATAATTTCTTCTAAATTGAAATGCCTAGCATAAAGTTTATTACTTCTTTCTTGTTCCACACCATTTATAATGAGCTTATTTCCCATTGGATTATTAAACCAATGTACAACACTTCCGTTTGGATCTTCATTTGGAAGCGGGCGTTGCAAATTCACACCATAGTTATAAGTCTTACCATCAGCTAATATTTGACCATATTCATTCTTTTTCACTGGAACGAATGGAGAGTGTTTATTTTCATTTGTTACTCCATTTTGTCCAACGACATTACCGTTAGGTTTCTGTTCTGGTTTCTGTTCTGGTTTTGGTTGTGGCTTTGATTCAGATTCTGGTTTGAAATCTGGTTTTGGTTGAACAATAACACCATCTTTCACAATTGAATTTTCTTCATCTTGATTCCACAAAATTGCACGATACATAAATTGTGCATAATGACCACGTGTTACTGCTTGATTCGGCATATAATTACCTTTCGAACCTAATGTAATTTCGACAGCTGCCATTGAATCAATATGAGGTGCAGCCCAATGGTCTTTACTTACATCTTTAAAACCGTATGTTTTTGCTTTCGGTAAATCAAAAGCAATCGCTAAAACTTTGGCCATTTGAGCACGTGTTAAAGCATCATTTGGTTTAAATGTACCATCAGCATAACCATCCATAATTCCAGCTTGTTGAACACGAGAAATAGATGCAGCGTGTGAACTTTTCCCATTTACATCTTTAAATGTTTTCTTTTCATGTTTAAGTTCTAATTTTAAAGCGCGATCAATTAATGATGCGACTTGACCCCTTGTCACTTGTTGGCTCGGACGATAAGTGTTGTCTGGATAACCACTAATAATTTTTTGTTCGACGAGTTGTTCTACCGCATGACCGAGTTCGTTATTCGTTGGAACATCAGTAAATACAGCTTTTCCCGCTGCACTCGCTATTGCTGTGATCGTGACAATCGATAAAATAAAAACAGTCATTACACTTCTTTTAAACATACAATCCCTCCTATTCATTTCAAACACCCATCCATTATACCTAAATAATTAGAAATTACTACTCAAAATTACTAAATAAAAGAAATAAACATTTACCTATTAAATGTAGGAAAAGCAGTTCCTCCTCGTGGGGAGAACTGCTTTTTTGTCGTTATTCATACGGGATGAAATATAGTCGCCAACCGCCTGTTTGTTGGTTATAATGCATTGAAATGCTTGAACCTTGGTAGTCTAAACTATAAGAAGGGGGAGACATCATATCTTCTTCGTAAAATGTCCACGTTTCTCCTGTGTAATTAGAAATTAAGGTTTGAATTTCTTCAAAACTTTGCGTCACGATAGAAGAGTCTGTCGCTAATCCAATGATGATGCCATCTCCGACTAAGTCTAGTCCATCATCGGCAACAAAGGTCGGTGCGCCATGAAGTTCGGCTTGAACGACACTTTTATTACCCATTTTTTGCACTAACTCGTCCATTGAATCCCCGATTTTATATCTGTATTGACTTTTCAACCAACGTTTTTCTTTAAATAAAGCGTCTAACCAAGCATTGTCGAACGTAATAGAACGAACGGGATATGTGAAATCATCTTCGCTATGCCAACGTTCATAGCGCGTAGAAGGTTCTTCGAATGTTAAGTGATCGTATAATAACTTTCCTGTTTTTTGGTCGTACACTTGATACGTCGCAGCAGGGAATTCGTAGCCTGTCATCCATTGCACCGATTGAAGAAAGTTTGGCTCGATATGTTTTAAGCGTCCTGTCGAAATGAAAGAATCACCTAAACGCGTGATTTGTCCATCGCGGAATGGGAATAAATACGTCGTATAATCTGTGCTCACGACCCATTGTGAAATGACGAGTGTCGGTTCTTTTCCGAATGTTTCAATAGAAATCGAGTCATTTGACAAGTTTACGAATGAAATATCGATCGTTTCGTATAAATACGCATCATTTGAACCTGCTTCTGCTGCATAAATGTGAGCATTTCCTTCTGCAATCATATCGCCATCGTTTCCGAGACGAGAGGCACCAGAATTGCGATTTGTCGCTAAATTTGTCACCCATATGTCAATCTTCTTTCCACCGACAGTCATACTTCCAGTCCAAACCGCTTCACTTTCTACTGCACTACGGGCTTTCACTGTATCGGTTGCTTTTAAAATAGAAGGCTCTTTCACTACTTCTATTTTCTCATCTTTCACTTCATTGGTCACTTGACCTTCTTCACCTTCATCTTTTCCCTCTTCATTTTCGGTCACTTTTTTCTCTTGATTAGCATCGACCGCAACAGAAGCGGGATCTACTGCTGTCCCCTTATTCGAACAAGCAGCGAGCATGAAGACGATAACTAATAGAAAAAACTTTTTCAAATCATTCCCTCCTTCTTACATCAATACTATATACATAGTAACTAATAATTAAAAAATAAACAATTAAAGTAAAAATACATAAATATGAATACTTATATTTGATAAGATAGTATTATAAGAGATTTACGAAGGAGGATCTTAATATGAAGTATATGAAAGTTACATATCGGTTTGTGGCATTGGAAGAAAAAAAGGAAGAATTGTTACAGGTTTTTAGTGAAGCAGTAAAAGAAAGATTTTTATTGTACAAAGAATTAAAACAAAATATACAGGAATTAGAAGAAAATAACGAAATAAAAATAACATCCATCGAAGAGATACGAACTGCTATGAATACTTATGTTAAAGAGCTTGAAAAATCTTTAGTAGAAGTGCAAAAGATTCAAAAAGATTTTCGAATTAGTGAGATTGAGAATTTAAATGAAGATAGTTTTAATTCTTTTTTTATTGAAAAAGAAAACTTTGCGAAAAGATTAAGCATATTAGATAATCCTAAATTTCTTTTTATTAAATTTTTATACTCAGAAAGAATTATAGACTATTTAAAAAATTTCAAATTGCTGTCGTACGAAGATAGTAATGATTATCAATGGATAATCCCAGGGGAGAAAATAAGAGGTAAATTTTATTCTGAGGAACGTGAAGAAATAAGAGAGCAACAAGTTAAAGAAGCTCTAGTTCTTTGTAATCACTTAGAAACTCTGAAAGTTCTCGAAAAATTTAATGTGCAGCAAATTCGTTCATTACGAGTTAATTTAATGAAGTTATCTAACACGAAGATTCAAAAGTTGCTTTATCTATATCAAGCATCTAAATTTATTAATTTTACAACAGAAGGAGTGTAGGATAAAAAATTATGCAACAAATTACTTGGCAATATAAAGATGGAAAATCGACACTTGAAGCGAATTTAAAACCTCTGAATCATCAAATATTCGAACAGTATTTATATAAACCTTTTGAAGAAAGCGTAGAGCCTATTTTGAATCATTTACAAGATAGTTTAAATATTGTAGAAATTGAAATTGTTTTTCTAGGATCGCAAGAAGACTTCGACTTATTATCAAATGTATTACAGAATTCTCCATTACGAGAAACAATCAGCTTGCGTCAAGAAATAGTCCCGATAGACTTCATCTCGGCTATTAGAAATCGTTTGGAGCAAGCTGATTTTCGAAACATTGAAATAGCCAATTTTTTAGTTGATAAGAAAGATATCGAAAAGCCTCAAGGGACGGCTTGCGTAATCTCACCACAAAAATCTGGAAAAACGTCAGTTATTAATGCTTTATTAAGAGAAAATGTATTACCTATTGATAATGCAACAACAAATAAAATTTCGAGAATTCACTTGAATAAAGACCCGTCAGAGACAGCGTATGCATATGATAAACAAGGTGCTTTAGTGAGTGAGTCTCCATATGTGAGTGAAGACGTATTACGAACTTGGAATGAGCGGGAAGATATAGAACGTGTAGAGCTAGAAGGGTTTCAATGGCTTGGACTACCTGCAAATTTAATAGATACACCTAGTAAAGTAGATATAGAAGAGTACAAAGAGCTTCGAGAACTTATGCAAACAGAGCGGAATTTAGTTTTACTCTATGTATTGGATGCCGAGAAAATTGGTACTGTAAAAGATCGAGATTACTTTAAAATGCTAACACAATTAGCGAATGAAACTGGATTTTCTTTAGAAGATCGATTATGTCTCGTTATGAATAAAGTTGATTTGTTAAAAAGTCAAAAAGCTCTACAAAAAGCGATAGAAAAACTAGATAAAACTATAAAATCTTCATTCGAGTGGAAGCCTGATGTTATTTTCTTAAGTGCAAAATATGCTTTATCTCAATCTAAGTTAGATAGTTTATCTACGGAGTCTCCTTTTTCCGAAAATTTAATAGATAAATCGTTACTGTCTGAAAAGTTAAGACAGTATATAAATGATTCAGAATTAGAATATTTCGAAAGTAATTTAAATCGAAATTTATCAGGAATTAAAAATTTAGAGTATGGCATTCAAGTGAAATTAGAGGAAGCAAACTTCACTTCTAAATTCCAAAGCAAAATGCTCGAAATGAAGGGAGTAGTAGAAAAACAATATGTAAAAGTTGATGAAAGTTTTAGGTTAAAAATTCAAGAACAAGAAAAGAGATTAATGCAGCAATATGAAATAGAACAAGAATATTTAAATAAAGCTCAGGAATTTTATAAAAGAGATATTGAAACACTAAATGGAATCATGAATAAATTACAAACGTATATCGATCGATATAAAGGAAACGAAAAAGTAAACGAAATTTTAGAAGATCAACTGAACGGGCGAATGCTTGAATTTTTTGAACAAGGAAATTCTAAACAATATTTTTATATTGAACCTCAGTATCGTTTTATAAAAAGTAGAGCAAATTCTCTCATACTCGATATTGAACAATTATACAAGCAGTTTCATGATAGTACTCTTCTTCAGAAATCCGAAAGCAAAGATTTATTAAAAGTCATTCAAAATCATATGGAACAAATGAAACAAGACTTTAATATTAGTAACGAAAATTTTAAGGTCCAAAAAGACAATGAAGCGTTTGTAAGTTTTTCTGTCTACTCGAAAAGTCTAGTAGATGTATACTTTTTACAATCTTTTCATTGGATTTTAGAACAAATCGATTATTTTAAAAAATTTTATTCTGAAAAAGAAGTAGAAAGAGCATATACAAAGTATTTAAAAGAAACTAAAGATATGGAAAAAATATGGGGAAAAAGAGAGCAGATTCTTTTGAAGAAAGCTGAAATTGAAAAGCAAAGAGCAGAAGAGTTAGCTAAAATTCAGGAACTTATAAATGACTTACGAAATTGGAAAAACTGGGTTTTTTGGAGGAGATAAAATGACAAAACAATCACAACTGCAAAAAATGACAGAGAGGGAACAGCAAAGCCATTTAATACTGGATGGTACAACAGCATTTTTAAATCGTTCTTATTTGCCTGTACTCGGTTCATTCAGTCCATTAGAAGTTAAAGGCGGTACGAAAACGAACAATTTCCGAATTTTTCATTTTCAAAAAATTGTTTATGATGTTGAAGAAGATGTATACGAAAAGCTTGTTACAGTTCTTACGACAATTCATACGTTGAAAGGCAAAACATTTTTATTACTCAAAAGTGATGGCTCTACTATTCATTTTTATATTGGAATTGTTGCAGATGATTCAAAGGGAGTAGCAACTGGATTGGAAGAAAGTATACGAGGTATTTTTCCAGGTACACAGCTACAAGGCTTAGATCGGAATGCAATTAATAGTACATTACAAGAGACATTTCAATCTGAGCAGTTTATTGCAAGTGTATCGGGTTTACCTTCTTTAAAAGTAGAAGACCATTATATTCAAGGTCTTGAGAAGTTTATTGAATCGATGCACGGTCGTGAATTTACGACAATTTTAATCGCTGATCCAGTATACAGTGATCAATTAACAGTAATGCGTCAAGGATATGAAGAAATTGCGACGATGTTAAGTCCTTTTGAAAAAGTGACAACGACTTTAAGTGAATCAGAAGCACATGGAACGACTGAAACATTAACAAATACGATTGGTCAAACTTTGAGTGAAAGTTTATCTAAAACTTCGACTACGACAAAGTCTGACTCTCACGGAAAAAGCCAAAAAAAAATGAGTGGTGCTGGTATAGCAGCTGGTGGTCTAGGTGTCGCTGCAGGTGCAGCTGTACTAGGTCCAGTTGGAGCGCTCGTAGCCGGATCCGCAGTTGGAATAGCTATGTCACTTGCTCCCACTGAAACGAGTAACACTTCAACTTCTCAAGCAGAAGGAGAAACAACAGGAAGTACGAATAGCAAAAATACTTCACGAAGCGAAGCGAAAGGTCGCTCGCAAACGATGACGACAGGTAAAAGTATGCAAGTCGAAAATACGAACTATAAAGTAAAATCGATTCTAAATAAAGTGCAACAGCAATTAGAGAGAATTGATATGTCGGAAAACTACGGAATGTGGAATTTCGCGGCTTATTTTTTATCAGAAGATGCTGAAACGGCTCAAGTCGCGGCATCGACGTACCAATCTCTCATTCGAGGGGAAACATCGTATTTGGAAAATAGTGCGATTAATGTATGGTATCCGCGAGATCCTCATTATTTAAATGTGCAACGTGCTCTCGCACAATTTGAACATCCGCAATTTAGTATCGGGCCAGATTTAGCTCCGATTGATGCGGGAACGTTAATTCATACACGTGAGTTATCAGTCGCTTTCGGTTTACCTCGAAAGTCGATTACAGGGCTGCCCGTTATGGAGATGGCCGAGTTTGGACGAGATGTGAGAAAGCACGATTCCGATTCACACCAGCGTGCGAAAATTAAACTCGGAACGATTTATCATATGGGTCAAGTTGAACGTGAACCGATTGAATTAGATGTGGAAAGTTTATCAATGCACACATTTATTACAGGAACGACGGGGACGGGAAAATCGAATACGGTGTACCATATGTTGCATGAGTTGAAAGAACAGGGGATTCGATTTTTAGTTATCGAGCCTGCAAAAGGGGAGTATCGTCATGTGTTCGGAGGATACGAGGACGTTTCCGTTTACGGAACGAATGAAAAAATTACTCCTTTACTAAAAATTAATCCGTTTTATTTCCCCGAACAAATTCATGTGTTGGAACATATTGATCAATTGATTGAAATCTTTAATGCGAGTTGGCCGATGTATGCGGCGATGCCAGCAGTATTAAAAGAAGCGGTTGAACGTGTATATATTCAAGCAGGTTGGAATTTACAACATTCGTACCATTATGAACAAACTCCTCGTTACCCATCGCTTCATGAATTGATTGAAATGTTGAAAGTCGTCATCGATCAGTCAGACTATTCACAAGAAGTGAAAAGTAACTATACGGGTTCGCTCGTAACTCGTGTACAATCTTTACGAAACGGAATTGCTGGAAAAATATTAGTAAGTGACGAAATTGCACCTGAAACATTGTTTGAAAGCAATTGTATTATCGACTTGAGCCGTGTCGGTTCGATGGAAACAAAATCTTTATTAATGGGTTTACTATTCATGCGTTTAAAAGAACATCGCATTGCGACAGCGACTGAAACGAATACTTCGCTAAAGCATGTGACCGTCTTAGAAGAAGCGCATCATTTATTGAAACGAGTGACACCAACAGGAGAAGGAAATCAATTGCAGGCGCAATCGGTCGAAATGATTTCAAACAGTATGGCAGAAATGCGCACATATGGGGAAGGATTCATCATCGCAGACCAATCACCGAACTTACTCGATTTATCAGCGATTCGTAACACGAACACGAAAATTATTATGCGCTTGCCAGAAGGACAAGATCGACAAGACGTCGGTCAAGCAGCAGCTTTAAATCCTTTCCAAATCGATGAAATACCAAAACTTGAAAAAGGAATCGCTGTTATTTACCAAAATGACTGGCTTCAACCAGTTCTCGGGAAAATTGCACATTTCACAGATGAACGTCCATTTAGTTACACATATTCCGTGAAAGAAGAGCTGAAAGAGAAGCGAGCACGACAAACAGCAGTTTTACGTTCTTTATTCGACTCAAAATCACCAAAGCTTATCGATTACATAGAGCAAAGTTTCTTGACGCGTCGCCTAAAACTTTGGTACGCAGCAGGAAATTACGAAGATACGGAGTTAAAAAATGAGTTTGTTTCTCAATTTTTAAACGGTTCTCACATTTTAACATATGCGAAGCAAGCACCTTCTCCGGATGAATATCACGCTCGTTTAGAACAAATTTTGCGTTATGAAATGGATACAAAAGATCGTAAGTTGACGTATCAAGTAATAAATGCTTTACTCCGAAATATGGATGAATCTTTTGCTGAACATTGGCGGGAGCAAAATTATATTGAAGGGATGGAGGGAGTAAAATGATGGACCCTTTTTCAAAAGCAATGGAAATAACAAAAGAAATACAAATCGAAAAACCGAAAGATGTACCAGACTACTTCAAGGAAACGAGTGAAGTGAGTGAATCGGTTGAAGTGGACGAAGTAGAAGAAGTGCTAGAAGAGAATACGGAAGAAGTAGAAAAAACGGCACAAGAAGGAACAGAACAGGACGTCCGACAAATTGATACAATTAACCAACATTTAGAAGGACAAACTGTTGGAGATACTGGTGTTGAAATGAAGCGTCAAGAAACTATCGATAGCGATGGCAATCGAGTAGAAGGGGTTTTCCCAGAGTTCGATTCAGAATTTGATGCCCAATTAGACCCGGAAGATTATGAAAAAAGCGATGCCTATCATAAAAAAGAAGCGAACGCTCAGTTGAAAGAAGCGATTGAAAAAGACCCGAGTCTGGCAGAACGATTTACACCAGAACAATTAGAGCAAATCCAAGATGGACGCACCCCGCGTGGCTACGTTTGGCATCATAATGAACAACCTGGAAAATTACAGCTCGTTGATGCGAACACACATCAACAAGTAAGACATACAGGAGGTCGCGCAATTTGGGGCGGCGGTACTGAAAATCGTTAATAGGAGAGATCAATATGGAATGGAAATATACGATTGCTTTAGAAGATGAGACACTCATCGAAAAATTTGAATCGACATATGATGTGAAGTTTCCGGCAAGCTTCATTCAAATTGTGAAACAATACAACGCAGGCTATCCGACACCTCCAGCTTATGGAGATCAAGAAGCGAAAGCATTGCTTTCTTTCAATCCAACAGATGACGAGTCGATATGGGAAGCGATGAAACAAATGCAGGAAGCGCGTGTAACGAATGTCGTCCCATTTATGAATGATGATTTTGGTAACTACATTTGTTTTTATGAAGACCCATTAGAAGATGAACAACAAATAGTATTTATTGATAGCGAACGCGATCATTCAATGAAAGTAATCGCTGAAAATTTCGATGCTTTTTTAGCTTTATTCCGATAGTAAAAGAAACGAGTATTTGTCTATTAGGTGAATGCTCGTTTTTTCGTGAAGTGAAGTGGGTATGAATAGGGCGAGGTGATGATTGTGACGAGATGGCAAAAAGGGTATGAGGTGGAGCCGAGGCATTATCGCATTCATATGCGAGAGCGGACGGAGCTTGTGAAGCGGGATTTTGAAACATTGGATGAACAAATTGAAGAAAATGAAGACGAAGCGGTACAAAAGATTTTGAAAAGGCGACGCAGTCAACGATACGGGATGTTCATGTTCGAGTTGTTTCAAATTGTCGAACAAGGGTGGAAGCTCGCACATGAGTATTATTACGATGAACCGTTCGTCCACCGCGAAGCATTGAATGCATATTATGCGAAACATGGACATTATACGAGCACGATCGCTTTACTTGAAGAGGCGCTCGCTCCGAAAATCGGGAGACCGCTCCATTTATCGTATTATGTTGACGTGCGAAATTATTTAGTACATGAAGAACTAAATCTCGTCTTAGCATTGAAAGAAAGTTATTTCGAACTGATGGAAAAAGAAGAACGTACAGAAGAGGAAGAGCAAAATTTCCGTCTGTTACAGATTTTCCGAACGAGAAAGCCCACTCCTTTAGGTGTGGGATGAAAGTGAGGTCGGATACGGAGTATCACTAAAAACTGAAAGGTTTGTGGTGCTTCAAGTAGCCGAAAATCACACTCTTTTTATTGTATAAGTGTCGCAGTTCATAAATAAAACTGATACATTTTATTTATGAACGAATATAGACAAACAAAAACAACCATATCATTAATCAACTATCATTTCGTTTTTTGTCCTAGATACAGGAGGAAAATATTCCTTCGTAGTGATGTAGAGGAGCGTTTTAAACAATTGGTACAAGAAGTATGTGAAGAATTAGATATTGTCATTGTTGCTTTAGAGTGTGACAAAGACCACACACATATGTTTCTTAATGCACTACCAACCTTTAGTCCTGCGAATATAATGGCAAAAATCAAAGGAGTGACTTCTAAAAAGTTAAGAGAGGAATTTCCTCATCTTCGACATTTGCCAAGTCTATGGACACGCTCGTATTTCGTTTCTACCGCAGGGAATGTATCAAGCGAAACAATAAAGCGTTATGTCGAACAACAAAAAACAAGTGGGTGAAAACGCTTTGCGTTTTGTTAACTTAAAAGGAAAAAGTAAATCAGAATTAGAAAATATGCTTCTGGAAAGGCAAGACAACTTGTTGTTTGGATTCAAGATGATTCAACAAGGAACTGCAAAATCATCATTAGCAAAAGAAATGCGTAAAATTGAACAAGAAATCTCAATTATTGAACGTAAGTTGAAAAGGAGGTGAGTCATATGTCACAAACAATAACAGTTAAAATCAAGTTACTTCCTACAAAAGAGCAAGCAACAATCCTTGAAGAAATGAGTAAAACGTACATCTCCACTATCAATACTCTCGTTTCTGAAATGATTGCTGAAAAGAAAAGCACAAAGAAGTCGAGTAAAGATATTTCTGTTTCTTTGCCAAGTGCTGTTAAAAATCAAGCCATCAAGGACGCTAAAAGCGTGTTTAAGAAAGCGAGGCAAAGCAATTATCAACGTATTCCAGTACTTAAAAAGCCGATATGCGTATGGAACAATCAAAATTATTCATTTGATTTCACGCATATTTCCTTTCCTATCATGGTGAATGGTAAAGCAAAGAAAACACCAATACGCGCTTTATTAGTAGATAAAGATAACCGAAATTTCACTTTGTTAAACCATAAGCTTGGCACATTGCGTATCACAAAAAAGAATCATAAGTGGATTGCACAAATCTCTGTCACTATTTCAACGATTGAAAAGACAGGTCTAAAAGTTATGGGTGTAGACTTAGGTTTAAAAGTGCCTGCTGTTGCTGTTACAGATGATGAAAAGGTACGCTTCTTTGGAAACGGTAGGCAAAATAAATATATTAGACGCATGTTCAAATCCAAACGTAAGAAGTTAGGAAGATTAAAGAAATTAAACGCTATTCGTGCTCTTGATGATAAAGAGCAGCGATATATGAAAGACCAGGATCATAAGGTTAGTCGTGCAATCGTAAATTTTGCTAAAGAAAATAAGATTTCTGTCATTCGTCTAGAAAAACTAGCGAATATTCGACAGACGGCAAGAACAAGCCGTAAAAACGAAAAGAATTTGCATACATGGTCATTTTATCGTCTGTCTCAATTTATTGAATATAAAGCGAATTTAGAAGGCATTAGAGTTGAATATGTGAATCCTGCATACACAAGTCAAACATGTCCAAAATGCTCTGAGAAAAACAAAGTAAAAGACCGTAAGTATACATGTAAGTGCGGATTCGAAAAACATCGTGATTTAGTCGGTGCTATGAACATTCGATATGCACCTGTGATTGATGGTAACAGTCAATCAGCCTAAGATGCTATATGCACTGTCTTAGGAGGGGTGATGGGACACCCTAACCTTGAGGATTGTTCAAAACAGAAATGGACTGCGAACGGTTAATCACTCAAGAATCCCACCCGTACACCACAAGGTGGAGGGCTTGCGGCTTTAGCCGTGGGAGTCTCAAATAAAGAAGATGATGCGTTTATGGAGCGGATTTTATATTTTGCGAACGAAGAAGAAACGACTCCCCATTAGAAGGAGTCGTTTTTTTACGCTTTGATTTGATTGCGGGCGAGACTTTCTTTAAATGATGTCGCATCGACGATCAGTGTTTTCGGGAAAAGTGGGTGATACCGAATCGCGACGTCATGCCCTGTACGGATGAGCGCCATATGTAAATGAACTTCGATTTCATAGGCGCGTCCGACGATTACCTTGCCGTCATCGGTCGTATAGCGGATTGTCATGACGAGAGCATCTCGATGCATTTGGCCACGTTCGACAAAGAGACCTCGTTCCGTTTCGATCGATATAATATGCCCGACAGTCGATCGCCCCTTTTGTCGGACGAAACGTCGGATGAGTGGGCGAGAGAAGAGAACGATGAAAACAATCGCAAGTAATCCGTACGCCGCGATCCAAAAAATAGTCGTCATCTCCATATCATTCGCCTCCTTTTCTCTAGTATACGCTTTTTTGAATGAAATTTCTGTTTTGAATGAAACGTGAGAAACTGGAAGCATTTTGCAAGCTATTGTAAAGTAAGAGAAAAGGGAGGGTGTCGGATGAAGCGATGGCTCATTTTGTTCGTTTTCGTCTTGGCGGGTTGCACATGGGAAGTGGCAGATATGGGATTGAGTGTTGGGAGTATCGGGTTAGAAGGGCTTGCGGAAGGAAAAGAGTATGGCATCGTCTTTCCGATTGAGCGTCGGCGAGAAGGAGCGGTCACATTGCGTTCGATGGAAATTGTGACGCAGCAAGACGATGTCGTCGACGGAATGGAATATGCGTTTTACGGCGCGACGCCTGTACAATCGGTCGGGATGATGCCGTGGGAGCGGTACGGGGCGACCGTTCCGTTAGACGGCTTTCGATTGGAAGGAGAACGAAACTTTCTCCTCTATGTGAAGTTGCAAGGAGACGTGACACAAGATCCGCTTCGCCGCTTGCGCATCACGTATGAAAAAGACGGAGAAACATTCGTCCAACTTCATCTGAAATCGGCAAGGATACCCCCACTTCAATCATGTGAAGGGCGATAGCTCAACGATAAGTGGGGGAGGAATTGCCGTCAGATACGGTAGTATCTGAAACCTGTACCTTGCCTCCTCCTTTCTCCATTTTTGTTGAATTTTCACTAAAACCGTGATATATTTTAAAAACTAAAACAAATAGCGTCAAGAGAAAACCGTTATGTAACGGATGTAAACCATCAAGTTACGAAGGCACTCGTTGACAAACACCCTAGAGGTACGATGTTTGTTTTGGAAGACTTGACAGGTATTCGTTCCGCAACTGAAAAAGTACAAGTAAAAAATCGCTATATTGGTGCGATGAATCTACATCGTAAAGGAATTGAGCATATTGGTGTAGTTACCGCAGGAGTATAGCTCTTGCGGTAGGGGCGAAGTCAACCGTCCTTGTGTTCCACCACACGAAGGTAGGAGGTCTTAACAACCATTCGCACTACTGGGTAGGAACAAGCGTAATTGCACTCTATGAGGGTAGAGGCACTGCTGTAATTTGGTAGACGCAAGCCCCCACTTCAAACAGACCGCAAGGTCGTTAAGTGGCGGGTTGTTGACAAAGTGACGATGCTTGAAAATTTGCATACGAAAGAACGCACGACTCATTGAGACTGCGTTCTTTTTTGTTTCGCTTGTTGTACGGCCGCAGCTCGCTCTTTTTGTTGGACGCTCCAGTCGAGTGCGATGAAGCGAGGGAAGCGTGTGGAATATCGAATGGGTACTGCTTGTCCGGAGCGGTAATCGGTCGCATAATGCCTGTAAATATAGTCGCGCACTTTCGCTTGGCGCTTCATCCCTTTCGAACAAGTATATTCGATGAGCGCATCGACTCGATTGAACCACATTCCTGCTTGTTCAAAGTAAATGCCTTGGTCAACGGAACATTGTTTTAAATGACCGATCGTGAGTGTCCCTTTCCGCTGTAACCATTTCCGAATGACCGTCTTTCGTATAAAAAATAGAAAGGAAATGAAAGCGAGGAGGCTAAAAATGAATACGACACTATTGCGCCAAATGATAGAAGGGATCATCAAATATGCCAAAACAGCAAAAGCTCCGAAAAAATAAGCGGGTAATAAATACATCGCGTCACCTCTTTTCTTTTAGTATACGAGATTCCGTTGGAGAAAACTGTTAAAAGTTTGTAAAGAGAGAAGTGACACGTCACATATGATATACTGTCTCACACGAAGGAGTGATTGGATGTCAATTCGATTAAGTATTTTAGAACAATCGATGTTATCAGAAGGACAAACAGCGAAAGAAGCTTTAGACAAGACGGTCGAGATGGCAAAGCTCGCCGATGAACTCGGCTTCGAACGCTTTTGGGTCGCTGAACATCACGGTTCGCGCAAACTCGCTAGCTCAACCCCAGAAATTTTAATGGCGCATATCGCCAACGAAACCGAGCGTATTCGCATCGGCTCGGGCGGTGTTATGTTGCCTCATTATAGTCCGTACAAAATTGCGGAAAACTTTAAATTGTTAGAAGCGCTCTACCCAGGGCGCATCGATGCAGGAGTCGGTCGCGCGCCAGGAGGAAGTCAGCTCGTTCATTACGCTTTGCGAGAAGGACAGCCGCGCAACGTAGACGTTTTCCCGGATCAAGTGAAAGAGTTGCGCAGTTATTTAAACGATGATGTGACAGGGGCAAAATTGCATCCGAAGTTGTATGCCGCACCTGAAATTGATACGAAACCGCGAGTCTGGATGCTCGGGTCGAGTCCGTCTTCTGCACAACTTGCCGCAGAACAAGGATTGCCTTACATGTATGCCCAGTTTATTAGTGGCAGTGAAGCGATCGGCACGTATGCGACTTCACTCTATCACCAACAGTACAACCGAGCAGGAGAAGAAGATACACCTGAAAATGCAGTCAGTATTTTCTTCGCCTGTGCGGAAACAGAAGAAGAAGCAGAGCGCATCGCACAAGGCTTCGATTATTCGATGCTTTGGTTAGAAACGGGGAAAACGAGCGAAGGAACGCCATCCCCTGAGACGATCGCCGCTTACAATGCTTCCCCGTCTGAAATCGCGCGCATGAAACAAAATCGTTCACGCATGATTGTCGGAACACCGCAGTCCGCAAAACGTCAAATTGAAGCGCTCGCCGAAAAATATGCGGCGAAAGAAGTGATGCTCGTCATGATTACGTACGATTACGACGACAAATTAGAAGCGTATCGCCTCATCGCCAAAGAAATGCTCGGCTCATAAATAATGAAAAAAGCATCGTCCTCGTAAAAAGGGCGATGCTTTTTATTATTGAAATTCGGACCAATCGGGTTCTTCACAGACCATATTTTCTGAATCAAATGTCATAAAGCTATGTTCAATGACACGCCCGTCTATTTCTGTACTGCCGTTCGCACCGATTAAATCGCCTTGTTCTTCGAGAGGTAATAATGTTCCGTCAACGACGATATGTGTGCGGTAAGCACCGCTAGAGTTTTTCCCTTCCCATCCGAGATCTTGAGGAGAGGAAGTAATGATCGGATTTTCTTTCGTGAAGTCATACGTAATCCACCCATCTTCAAAAGGAAGGGGCGGGGCATCTGGTTGATTGTAAATGACATAATAACAGCCTTCTTTTGAAGGAAATGCGTACGCCTCATCTGTTAAGCGCCCTTTACTATCTTGAACGACGATCGCATAAAGTGAGCCAATGAACAAACTAAAAATGAGAAATAAAAGACCACCGCGTTCTCGGTCATTAGCAACCGCACGCTCTTTCCACACCCAACGTTCGGCGATGAGTTGCACGATGAAAAATAATAAAGCGGCAAAAGCACCGAATGCAACGATACCCGCAAGTTCATCACCATGTTTAACCGAATTCCACCCACTGACGACGTAATAAAGCGCCGCGATGAGTACGCCTCCTAAAATCATATTCGGAAAGCGCCACGTCATTTTTTCGCTAAACTTTGTCGTCACATACGCAACGAACGTTCCGAGTGTTATGTAAAGCGGTGCAGCGTAAAGCAAGTAGAAAAGAAATAACTCGCCAAATGAAAAAGTATAGACATCTGGATCGGGGTCGCTAGGTGGGACAGATAACCCAGCGAAACCGAGGGCGAATAAAAGACTACTAATTAATGAAATATAAAATAATCGCAACATATGAAAGCTCCTTTCTATACATATGAAGACGTATAATCTCTTCAAAAGATACCAAAAGGAGCGAACAATGTAAACGAAGCAAAAAAAGACACGAACCTTTTCATACGTTCGTGTCTTTTATATTTACCGTTAGATCCAAACGAAGGGCGCCTCGTCGTTCATGCGAAATTAAAAGAAGCGTATTAAAAAATCATCATTCACGACCGATTGACGGACGTGAGTGATGATTATTTTTTATTTTTATTCAATTTAAGCACCGCTAAATACGTCACGATGATGAAGGCAAGAAAAGCAATCATATAAAAATAAGGTTCTTCGCGCGCATACGCAAACCAAATGATACCGACGACACCCGCATACCCGTAAAACGCATACGCCCCCGTGCGCAACAACTTCGCCTCATCTGCCACTTTCCCACCTTGCTTTTCGATCAGTCGAAAACCTGCTAAAAACAACTCGCTCCGACTAAACTGCAACATGAGCCCGAACGCGACAAAAAATAGTATGATGACGAACAATAAAATATTCATAAACAGACATCCTTCCTTATATTGATTATACAAGAAAAGAGATAGGGGTGGGGGTTTCTTGATTTTATTTTTAGAGGGAGTAGAAATGAAAGAGAACAGCGCATATAAGTAAATGACTAAATGACTGAATAGAAAACCCGCATTCTCCTAATAGAGATGCGGGTATTGTTTATTTCGAATCGTTCAATTGCCAGTCGATGTATTCTTCGTACGTCATTAATTTGTCGAAGATAGTGCCGTCTTCGCGGATTTCGATGACGCGGTTGGCGATCGTTTGGATGAACTGGTGGTCATGAGATGTGAAAATCATCGCACCTTTGAACGCTGTTAATCCTTCGTTCACCGCTTGGATCGATTCTAAGTCTAAGTGGTTCGTCGGTTCGTCGAGTAAGAGAACGTTCGATTCAGCAAGCATCATTTTTGAAAGCATGCATCGCACTTTTTCTCCACCTGATAAGACAGACGGTTTTTTGTTTACTTCTTCACCAGAGAAAAGCATACGTCCGAGGAAGCCACGGAGGAATGTTTCGGTTTCATCTTCTGGTGAGTATTGACGCAACCATTCAACGAGTGTACGTTCTGGTCCGTTGAAGTATTTTTCGTTGTCGATCGGGAAGTACGATTGGCTCGTTGTGACGCCCCATTTGTACTCGCCGCTGTCTGCTTCACGTTCACCTGCGATAATGTCTAAAAGCGCTGATTTCGCAAGTGGGTTACCGAGAAGGACAATTTTGTCTTCGCGTCCCATCGTGAAGCGAACGTCTTTCAACAATTGCTTTCCTTCTAACGTGTAGTTTAAGTCTGTGACTGTTAACACGTCGTTCCCAATTTCGCGTCCCATTTTAAAGTTGACGTATGGGTAGCGACGGCTAGACGGTTTAATGTCGTCGAGCTCGATTTTTTCGAGTGTTTTCTTACGGCTCGTCGCTTGTTTAGACTTTGATGCGTTCGCACTGAAGCGCGCGATGAAATCTTGTAATTCTTTAATTTTTTCTTCTTTTTTCTTGTTTTGTTCTTGTGACAATTTAAGCGCTAATTGGCTTGATTCATACCAGAAGTCATAGTTTCCTGCGTATAATTGAATTTTTCCGAAGTCTAAGTCGGCGATGTGAGTACATACGTTATTCAAGAAGTGACGGTCGTGGGAAACGACGATGACTGTATTGTCGAAGTTGATTAAAAACTCGTTCAACCAATGAATCGCTTTAATGTCCAAGTGGTTCGTCGGCTCGTCAAGTAAGAGAACGTCCGGCTCACCGAATAAAGCTTGAGCGAGTAAAACTTTCACTTTTTCAGAACCTGTTAATTCACTCATTTTCGCACTGTGTAAGTCATCTGGAATGCCGAGACCTTGTAAAAGAATCGCAGCGTCTGATTCCGCAACCCATCCGTTCAATTCAGCGAATTCACCTTCGAGTTCCGCAGCACGCATGCCGTCGTCCTCTGTCATGTCTTCACCTTTCGCATAAATGGCGTCTTTTTCTTTCATAATATCGTAAAGGCGTTTATGGCCCATAATGACAGTTTCTAATACTTCGAACTCTTCGTATTCGAAGTGGTTCTGTTTTAAAACAGCGAGACGATCATCTGGGTTCATAATAACTTGTCCAGATTGTGGTTCGATCTCCCCTGATAAAATTTTTAAAAATGTCGATTTACCAGCGCCGTTCGCACCGATTAAACCGTAACAATTGCCTGGGTTAAATTGAATATTGACATCTTCAAATAGTTTACGATCTCCAAATTGAAGACTAACGTCAGATACAGCTAACATAAGACGATTTCCTCCTTCATGTACAATGCGTTTATTATACATGATTTAGTTTCAGAAAGGAAAGCAAATTCAAGAAAGAGTAAGGGGAATTTTCATTTTTGAAAAATAGGAAGAGGCGAGAGGGAAAACGTGATACAATCATTTGTAATAAGAAAAGATAGATTCGAGGGATTTTTGTTGAAAAAACATGTTGCGCTTTATGCGTGGGCGATCGTACTTGTCGCAATCAGTTTACGCCCGATCATTACATCGATCGGTCCGATTATCGACCATATTCAAGCCGATCAAGGGTTGACGCACGTTCAAGTGACGTGGTTGACGAGTGTGCCGATTCTTTGCATGGGATTGTTTGCGCTACTCATTCCGAGATTAGAGCGCCATTTTTCGTCGCACGGACTCATCGCGTTCTTTTTATTTGCGATTGGGGTAGCGACGGCGATTCGTCTTGTTGACGCGTCGTACCGCACGTTGTTAGTGACCGCCTTTATCGGCGGGGTAGGAATTGCGATCGTCGGACCTGTTTTGTCCGCGTGGATTAAACGGACATTTCCTGAACGTTTTGAATTGATGATTGGACTGTATTCGTTCGGCATCGGCATCGGGGCGACGTTGAGTTCAAGCTTTACTGCACCGCTCATGAGCTATTTCGGAACGTATGCGACAGCGCTCGGCATATGGTCGATATTTGCGGTCGTCGGTTTACTATTTTGGCGCTTCATTCCGAAAGAACGCGTCATTGTGGCCGAACAAACGAAGCCGATGCGCAACCCGTGGCGAACGAAGCGGGCGTGGAGCATATTATTATTTTTCGGCCTGCAAGTGACCTTTTTCTTTACGACGATTACGTGGATCGTGCCTTTATTAATGGAAGCGGGGCATACGCGACATGAGGCGAGCTTTTACGTCGGAGTGATGACGAGCGTTCAAATTGTGACGAATATCGCCTTCCCCGCAGCGCTCAACAAATGGCCAACACGCGCACCACTATTCATTCATGCGATGTTCCTCGGCGGCTTCCTCGCCTTAGCGAACTTAGTATGGGGACCGGTGAGCGGTCATCTCATCAGCATGGTGTTATTCGGCATCGTCCTCGGGGCGACATTCCCACTCGCGCTCGTCTTTCCCCTAAGAGAAGCGCGCCACGAAAAAGAAGCGAGCGCCTGGAACGCCATGGCCCAAGCAGGCGGCTTCCTCATGGCAGGAACACTCCCATTACTCGTCGGCGCCCTAAACGACGCAACCGGCACGTACACGACAACCTACATCAGCATCACAACCTGTCTGTTCGGCCTGTACATCGTCTACCTATACTTAAACAAAAAAACAGCATAACGACACCGTAAAAACCCGTTGCGACTACCCCCTCACATGACAGATGATGTGAGGGGTTTTTGAAATAGTTGTGTTCGTTAAGCCGATCGTTACAGCTTAATTTTATGGAATATAATTAGGAGCAATGGATGAATGGTGTAGTGATTTAGGCTACATGAAAATGAAATTTTGGTGTATGCCTTTTATATAGTACAATACATGTACATATCTCTAAGGGAGGTCAATAGAATGAATATTACATTATGGAATACACTTTTAAAAACACCACTACTTAAAAATAGTGAAACGAATAAAGTTCAACAGTGGATTCAAGCAGGGCAAGAAACGAGTTTATCGATAGCAGCGTTAGCACAATTACAAGGGATTTTTATACAACTCTCTCAATATCGAATGGAAACGCTTGCGAATTTGACGCAATTATCTCCTTTATCAAAAGACTATTTTGGTAATAATGATTTAGCATTTACATGGAAAAAAATACATAGTATTTATCAATGTTCAAAAGAAGAATTGGCAGATGCTCTTTACATTAATGAAGTCGTCGTAAATATGTGGGATCGCTCGATTAACGATCGTGAGAAGTACACGTTTACTGAAACATTTGAACGATTTATCGGTCGTACACTAGACGTATCTAGCACAGTTTTATTAGAGAAACAGATAGAAGAGCCAGTCGTTCAAAAAGAAGAAAAAGAGGTAGAAGAAAACGTAGTAGAGCTAGTTGAAATCGAAAAGGTTGAGGTTGTTGAAACGGTATCGCAAGAAAAAGATTTTACTTTTTTAGAACAGCTTTCGGTTTTGCAAACTTCATCTGTTCAATCGGTTGTGCACGCGGAAGAATTTACAGAGCTACAGCATTATATGCACGTGGAGCGTTCGATACAGGAACATTTCATACGTGCACTTGAAGAGGCAGAGAGCAAAAATGGCGCACATCTCATTATGTTATGCGGTAGCGTAGGGGACGGAAAAAGTCACTTAATTTCATACGTACATGAAATTCGCCCTGAGTTGCTGGAGCAAGTGTATGTGCACAATGACTCGACGGAATCTCATAACCCGAGTGAAGATGAAATTGAAACTTTAGAGAAAGTGTTAGCACCGTTTGAAGGACGAGGGGCCGGCCGAGATAAAGTCGTTCTCGCGATTAACCTCGGAGTGTTGCACAATTTTTATGCGAAACATCGCCATACAACACAATTTCCGAAAACGATTCATGCGATTGAAGCATCCCGAGTGTTTGAAGTAGATAAAGACTTTGACAATAGCACAGAAGATGTGACATTGCTGAACTTTGCTGGATTACAACCGTATGAAATTAGTGATAAAGGAGCGACGTCACGATTTTTTGAAGCCATTATTAAAAAAATTGTCGCGCCGACAGAAGAGAATCCATTTTATCGCGCCTGGCAAAAGGATCGTGAGCGTGATGTATGGACCCCGGCTCATTTAAATTATTCTTTATTACAGGAAGAAACGATGCCTAGCGCAATTGTTCAAGTGTTAGTAGAAGCGATGATGAAAGAAAAACTTTTCTTATCAACGCGTGCGCTTTACAACGTCATTTATGACATGATCGTTCCGTTAGATAATACAACATTCCATCCAGACCATATGCTACCGAGCTTATTATTTTCACGTCCCGAACGTTCAGAGTTAATGCATGCTTTGCATACGATTGACCCTGTAGCACGTCGAGCGGAAGTGTTAGATAGCTTGTTGCGCGAATTTATTTTGACGAATGATGTAACAACGATGATTCAGCAACATTTGACAGGGAATGCACATTATTTAACGATATGGGAAAACACAGACGGAGACGTTGAAAGTTATTCTAAATTATTAATCCGTCACTATTACATTTTAAATCATGCTGCATTAAACGAACGATTTTATCAATTTTTACAAACATTGTTCAGTTACTATACCGAAACAAATGATGCGTATGAAAAGTTATTTCATATGATGATGCAAGCGATTGAGCGTTGGATCGGTAGTCCGAAAGAGCGTTATATTTACATCGATGCGATCGGTGAATCGAATTATCAATTGGCGATACCTTTCCAAGCGAATGCAAGACCAGGGCGGGAATTTGGACAGGCAAGAGGCCAAACTGAAATAAATCGTTTAAAACCAGAAGTCGAATTAGGATTAGACGTGAACGGAAAAACGATTTATGTGACGATTGATTATGCGTTATTTGAACTATTATGTAATGTGGCGAATGGATATCGTCCGACGAGACAAGACTATACAGAAGCTTTGCAGTTTGTTGAGTTTTATAGCGATATTATTCGCTATACGGATAAGTCTGACGAAATGTTAATTGTCCATATTCCGACGAAACAAATGGTTCGTATGAAGAAGCCATTTTTCGGAGGCGGTTTGAAAAAATATGAAGTGGAGTCGATTGAGTGATGAGTTATCGTTTACAAGCTGAAACTATAAATCGTGTAATGAACGTCAATGTAGCAGAGAAAAAATATCGAAATAACCGACAAGATAAAGTGTATTTATTACCTTTCCCGACAAGAAATCCAGAGCGTGCTCAATTTAAGAACGGATTTATGCCGATTGTCGCAGGCGCTTTACGTAAATTACAAAATATATCTATCGATTCAATTGAAGAACAATCCTTTGATGATGTGTTAGCACAACTCGACTTTAAAGACGCTATAGCGGAGCGGTTTTTTGAAAGTTATATCGAATCAGAACGAGCGATCGTTTCGAGCGGTACTGTTCAAGATGTTTCTCAGTTAACGGCTGTTCCACTGTCTGAAAATGCAAATGAAGTAAAAGGAGAAAAATATTTAATTCATTTCGTTCACGATGTCTTTTTACATCCTTACCGAGAGGAGTTTTTAAAAGGGATTCAAAGTTTAGAACCTAACAATATTATTTTCCGATTGTTCAGTGATGAAGAAACAGAGTCGAAAAAAGGGATTCAAATTTTATATGCGCCTAAATTGAAACGATTAGGGGAGCAATTTAAAAAAGACTTTTTATTATTATTAGAGCACCCGAGCTTTTTAGTGCAAAATATTGAATTATTGTTTGCGCAATATACATTTATCGCTATTAGTCAACTCATTTTACAAGTGAGTCGGATGGAACAGTTCAATGAAGAAGACTGGGTGCCGATTTATTTCTTTTACCAAGAAGAAAAATCTGCCCGTTGGCGAGATGCGTATAAATGGGGCTACCGTATGGTGCGAAATGAATTAAAAAACTTTTATGCGCACGAACATTTATTAAATATCGTCTCGCAAGCGGAAAGCATTGAACAAAATGCGTATTATCATGATATTCAACAAGCAGTCGAAGCGGCAGGTCCGGAAGCGGTGAAAGAATATATTCAATCGGCGGAAGAATGGATGAAAACCGTTTATTGTGTCATTGAAGAGAGTGGGCGTCCGTTTGAGTCGAGTGAAACAATCGGAGAATTGTATCGTGAAATGTATGAACAAGTGAAAATTAATATTCCGGAAGAAGTAAACAGCCGCTATCCGAAAGGGTTTGAAGAGTTGTTTAATCGCTTTTATTACAAGCATGGTGGCTCTCTCGGCAAATTAAATGGACTAGACCAACGACAAGTGATGTTACTCGTTGCCGTGAGTGTCGGAACGGAAAGATTAGAATTAAACTTACTTTGGGATGAATTTGAAAAGCGTGGAATTTTTGTTGATTATAAAACAAAAGAAGTTATCGTAGATTTACTTGATAGCTTGAACTACATCGAAAAGAAAAGTGATAGTGGGGATGCACAATATGTCAAACCAATTTTATAAATATGTCGCAAATCAATTAACACAATTTTTTCAAGAAGAAGTAAAGAAAGAAAATGTCGGACGTTACTATTTGCAATTACCGAGCATCGACATTTCCGAGCAATTGTTCGAAATATTTGAAGCGATGTCGGTTGCTAGGCCATTCATTTATAAGCACGAGGAAGGGTCTGAAACGTATGAAACGATCGCGTTACATTACGGGGAATATAAATACGTCATTGCGGTCGTCAATGACAATATTGCTCCGTCCTTTTTAGTAACATTGCGAAATGCGATGAGTTTACAAAAAGGGCAATGGGAAAATACTTCTCTCGTTTTGTTAACATCGTCTGTGCAAGACTCGATTAAAGATGGGAGTATCCATTTAATTAATGAAGGGATGCCTCTCCATGTGACACGCTTTATCGGGGCATTAGAACGCATTATAGAAGAAGATGTGAAAGATCCGGTTAGTCGCAAAATGATTCAACACTTTTTAAAACGTCGAGAACGTGAATATACGTTGGAAAATACAACATTTTTAGATTTTGAAGAAGTGTTACAAATTGCGAATAAAGAAAAAGTCACACCGAAAGACTATTTTAGCTTGCAATACTTTCCAGACAGTGAATTGACGCGATTATTAAGTGAGCAAGAACTGTTAAAAGAACAGTCAGCAAGTTGGAAAAAGAAAGAACGAGAAATAGAAAAGCGTCTCGATAAAAATACAGCCCTTCACCACGACATTGAACAAATTCGAGAGTTAGGAAGTGCGAAAGAAGAATTAGAAAACCGTTTCGGAAACGGCAGAAAACAATTACAGCCTAAAAAAGATGAAGAGAAAGACGTCTGGTACGAGACAGATTTAACGAAAATTATCCAATGGGAAGAAGAAGTAAAAAGCAGTCGAGCGATTGAATTGTATGCGGATCAAATCACTTGCACGACAGATGAGGTGACGATGTGGAAACGTCCAAAATCATCGACAGCAGCCGGTATGCGAGAATGGAATATTATTTTATTTTCGGAACAAATGCAAGACGAAATAGAATTGATCATTCCGTTCAGTTTAAATACGAAAACAAGCTTTTTGACAAATCAAGCGAAAAAATTTACAGAAACGAGCGGTAAGCGATTAAAAGTGACATTAGAAATGAAAGATGGAGCAGACTTTTATCGTGTTTTGTATCGACATGAAGATGAATCGCGCATGCGCTATATCTTTAGTATTTTAGTACTTCAGGATAAACCTGAGTTTTTGCAATCAGTTAGTCAAAATTACACAATTAATACGCAAAGTAAAGCGAAGTATGCGTTAACGATTGAGGGAAATGAAACGCCGATCATTTTAGGAGAGTCAGAACGAGTGGAAGAAGTGGCAATCACAGAGGCTGAACAGACGATCGTTTATGAAGGAACGAGCTTACAATTAAAATTACATCCTTCCGCAATTGAAGAGTCGGACACGACAAAAATGTATGTCCGTACACCAAACTATGAGTTACCGATTGTTATTAAAGATGAGACGATGACGATTGTTCCGAAATTTGCCCGTGATATTTGGATAGAAAAATTCCAATCGACGGAGACAATTCCATTTTCAGAGGACTTTAGCCAAGCGTACATTTCTGATTATCCTTATTCCACTCATTCTAATGAGCGACCGTATTTAGAGTTGGAACGTCGTTGGGTGAAAGAAGGTTGGCATTATGCTGAAATGCAAGATGGTCAATGGACACCTGTCCCACTCACTTTGCCGTCTAGCATCGAGCGAGCATACGAACGCATATTGAATTTGAGTCGAGACATCGATGCCCCTTTCACTTTTATTTATTACGAAGGGGAGTTGCGTGAAGCGGTTGAAGCATTGATTACCTCTTATATTCAAGAAATTCAAAGTATTCAAAACGATACTTTATTAACTGAAGCACAGCGGAATTTATTTAAACTCGGTCGATTAGACAATGGGCAAGAGTTAATTTATACGAGTTTGTCACCGATGAATATGGCGTATCAGCTTGTGAGTCAACAACTGATGGCGAATGAAAAGCTTTCTAAAAATACGATTGAACGTATCCGAAAATCACATGTCTTACCTTATTTGCAAGCGAATAATCGTTTATATAAACCAGTGTCTCATGATGTTTTACCAGAATGGACAGTTTATAAAAATAGTGAAACGGTTCAAGTGGGAGAGGCGAATCAATTTTTAGCTCATGTCGTAAAAGAGAAAATTGAGCAGTTTTTAGAATACTATCCGTATTTATTTGCTATATCGAAGCGGACACCATTCAAAATGAATATCGTCAACATTCCAGACGATTATGAAATCGTGAAAGGAATCGTTCAACTGTATATGCAAGAAATCCGAAAAGGTGCAGAGTTACAAGCGATGCGTCCGATTGAAATTACAAGTTATATGAAATCAGGAACGAGCGCCTTTGAAACCTTTATTCAACTCGCAACGGTAGAACAAGCGGAAGCTTTTTTACAAAACTTATCGTTTAAAAATAAGTTTGAACTAGAACGAGATGTCTTTATTCATTTACAACGTTTAATTCGCTTCTCAAAAAAGTCGTTTACAGATGAAGTAAAGTATGCTCATTTATCATTTTACAAAATGGATGGAAAAACAGAAGTTGTGAAACAAATGATGGATAGCTTACCGAATAGTACGTCACTGAACGGCTTGCTCGTTTCACCTTCATCGCAATTGACAGAAGAGGGTGGGTACCGGATTGGGTTTGGTATAGGCTCTTTTGAATCGAAAAGTAAAAGCTTGTTAGAATGGTTCGTATTTTCAATGAATGAATTCGCAGCGAATATGATGTATGAAGGGACACATCCGTATCGCAAATGGCAATCCATCGCGACACGCGTCCATCAATTGAATGAGCAAAAACTGAATGAACTGTATGCGCAATCGCAATGGGTTACGTTTATTAATCCAGAAATGGACTTAACGTATTTTACAGAACATGAGGAAGATTTAATCGTCGTCCATTATAGTGATCAACTGAGCTCTTCGATGAGTTTTGATGCGATTACAGTAACGAATAAATCGAAACAATATGTTCAAGTCATTCAACAATTTTTAGAAGCGCATGACATTCATCCGACACAAGAGGAAATCGAAGAAACGATTAAAGCATTTAACGTTTTTAACGGTGAATGGCTGCTGCGTGCTGTTCAAAATAAGGCGTACGATAAACGTGAAAAAATGAGTGTATTGTCTGCGTTAAAACAAGCACTTCGCTATTTCACAGAGCAAGCACCCGACATTCATTGGGTTCCGATTTCGATGGAAGAGATCGTACGTGTTTCAAATGCGATTCACTTAAGTAAAAAAGACGGTCTATTTTCAGGAATGACGATCGGCCATCATGGAAATTGTAGCGACGATTTATTAATGATGGGGTATGAAATTGATGAAGACGATGAAATCGCGGTCCATTTCTATCCGATTGAAGTGAAAATTGGACATAATGAGTCATCGGTAATTAGTAAAGGTATTGAACAAGTAAAAGCGTTAAATGCACGACTGCGCGATGTATTAGAACGAGATACATTTGAAAGTCGTTTCATGCGTCATTTCTTTATGCAACGTCTTATTACCAATGCGAAAAAAATGCATGAACAACAATTTTACGGAGAACCGATGGCAGAAGAAGTTGAATATCGATTGCTCAACAATGATTTCCATATGACGAACACTCACCAACATTTATTCGGAGAAGGTCTCGTTTTATCCTTTAAGAAAGATCAATATGTAGAAGATATTACACGTTTAAAAGGAGTCGTCGTTGCGACATATCCAGAACAATTAGGCTACGAGTTGTTGACAAAATCAATGACGGATATATTTGCACTGAAAGAATTTACGTATGATGTACCGGCTGCTCCACGTGAAGAGACGGTCATTTCACCGGTGGAAGAACGAGTGAACAGCGTTGAAAACGAAGAGCAAATCCATAGTAAGGTAGCAGAACCTCAAATAGGCGAGCAGCAGAAGACTCATTCAACGTTACCTGAAACAATAGTAGATGCGCCCGTTCCGTTAGAGCCTTCGCCTGCAGAACCTGTTCCTGAAACAATCAGCCAAAGTCGTCCACTCATCGGTGCGACAAACGCAGGGATGAATATTTATTGGGAATTTGACCATAAAGGTTTAAGCAATCGTCATTTAGTGATTGGAGGGCGAAGCGGTCAAGGGAAGACGTACTTCATTCAATCTTTACTCATGGACTTACACGATGCGAAACAACCGTCTCTCATCATTGACTACTCTGCAAGTTATACGCAGCATCAATTAGAAGAACAGTTCGTCCAGCATGTCGGCGAACATTTAAAAGAACGCGTCGTATATATCGATAAAATGCCCATTAATCCATTTAAACGGAGAATGAAGTTTGTCGCTGGGAGAGAAACACCAGAGCCTGCGAACGAAACAGCGAACCGTGTAGTAGAAGTATTTGCCTCGGTGTATCGTTCGTTTGGAGACCAACAAAAAATGACGTTATACCGCGCGATTCGAAATGGTATCGAAAAGTATGAAGACCATATGACGCTCACGTTGTTAATGGATGAATTATCTTTATTGGAAGATAGTCAAAAGTCAGTGGTCACTTCGATTCAATCTCGTTTAACACAGCTCGTTGACATGGATCCGTTCGATTACACTTCCGAAAATAATTGGGATGACTTGTTCACCTCAAACGGACAAGTCAATATTATTCAATTAGACGGTTATGAACAAATTGAAATTAAAAAAGTGTTAACTGAATTTATTTTATGGGACTTATGGTATTTCATGTTGAGCAACCACGAAGACCGTCCCGTCGCTGTCGTTTTAGATGAGGCACAAAATTTAAGTTTTGCACAAGGTGCTCCGTCTAACTTAATATTGCGAGAAGGACGAAAATTTGGTTGGTCTGCCTGGTTTGCTACTCAAACATTTAGTCAATTTACGACGGAAGAATTGGCGGTATTTGAGAACGCGGGAACGAAAATTTACTTTAACCCAGCGGAAAGTGAAGTACGCTCGATATCAAAACGTCTAGGTGGCGATTTTGAAGAAGTATTACGTTCCCTCAAAAAAGGGCAATGCTTCGTAAGCGGACAATTTTTAGAAGGAACTGAGTTAGGATCACCAAAACAATACGTCGTTCAAGTACCCCCAATGAATAGTAGAAAATAATAATTAAACCAGTGTCTCTTTTGAAGAGCACTGGTTTTGTTTTGTATAAATAAGGTGCAAAGTGTAGTTTGAGAAAAATTTTAATCCATGATTTTTAGGAAAGAAGCAGTAAATTTTTCTTGAAATTTCATTCTAAAATCTTCGTACCGTCATGTTTTGTAACGTTACGAAATGGTAGGTTACGAAATCTATCATTATGCCCGTATCGTTACGTTTTGTAACATAGCAAATCGTAACAAAATTCCGTATCGTTATGTTTTGTAACGTTATGAAATCGTATGTTACAAAACCTTACCCCTAATAATACCATTCTTAAAAATTACCAAAAGATGATTATATGATTTTCTATCCATATGTACTCTATACCATTAATATTTAATATCCGACATAGGAATATTCCCAAACAACAAAAACAAAAAAACAAAAAAAACAATCAAAACTTTTTGTCCATCTTTTGAGAAAGCTTGTCAATATAAAAAATAAAACGAAAGATGGGAGATATGGACGATGAAGATTGAGACGGAAGGAATTATGAAATATGGTTATGGCATTGTACCGAAAGCAATTATGAGAGACCGGCAGTTGAGTATTGAAGCGAAAGCGATTTATGCGTATTTAGCAGCGTATTCGAATGCTGCAGGAGAAGCTTTTCCACCTGTTGAACAAGTGTGTGACGACTTAAATATTTCACGACAACGATTGAAAAAACATCGGGAAGATTTGGAGTCAAGAGGGTATTTGACGACATTTCGAAAACGGAAGGAGGTCGGATTTACGAATAATATTTATCGGCTGAATATGATCGTGAAAAAGAAAAAGCCTCAACACGATTCCATTTATCGGTTGTATAAACAACACGAACTTTTACCCCCTTCACCTGAAACGAATGACGCCTTGCATAAATGGATAGAAAAAGTAGGAGCGGATATCGTCTCGTTAGCGATTAAACGAACAGCGGAATATTCGCGATTTTGGAATTATACGAAGTCGATTTTGGAAGATTGGGAACAGAAAGGATTGACGACGGTAGAGGAAGTGAAAGAAGAAATTAAACGAAGTAAAGCGACATACGGTAGAAAAAATAATACATATTCGAATCGACGGGAAGAACGATTGCCGAGTTGGTGGCAAGAAGCAAAAGAAGAAACATCCCAACCTAACATGACGAAAGAAGAAATCGATCAATTAAGAAACGAGCTCATGGAAGAACTCGGTACAAAGCCGAAAAAATAAACAGGCTATTTTCCAAAAAAGCTATAATTCCTTCCCTTTTTCTGTATAATCAATCGTAAGAGAAGGGAGAGGGGAAGATGCAACAGTTTAGTGCTTGGTCTTGGGTTTGTTTCATTTTATCCGTTGCGATGTTGTCGATCGGCTTTTACAAAATGTACGTTTACGAATCACCGCTTATAGAGTACTGGGAATATTCAGAAGGGGAAGAGGAGTTGTCCGAGCAGCAGCCTGGGCAAAATGCGTATGTCATGGACGATGGATACAATTACGTCATTAACGGAAATTATGCGATCGCCTATTTTGTATTGTTTGGCGTGTTTTTCATTTCGGCTTGGCTCATTCGTGGGGTAGAACTGCTAGAACAAGCGTATGCGAATAAAGATACCTCTTTAAAATAAACAATCCCTCGTTGAATTACACTTTAGAAAAAGTGGATTCGACGAGGGGTTTTTTTATATTATTGCCTTAAGGAAACGGTTCGAACTTGTTCGATAATGTGGGCGAGGGCTTCAGTGGCGTTCATTTCGAACTGGGCTTCATATCGATCGCACGCTTCGTGGAAAGCGGCGTTTTGTTTTTCGAGTTCGAGTGCGGTTCCTTCGGTTAAGTCGATTTGTTGAACGAGTCCACGCGCTTGTAAGTAGTGGAAGTTTTCTTGTTCAGGACCAGGTAAAAAATGATCGATGTAAATCGGAAGACGTTTATGAATGAGTTCGGTCATCGTCACACCGCCTGGCTTTGTAATGACTGCGTCCATCCGGTCGTATAACTCATTCATTTGCTCGCGGTTTTTTAAGTACGGAATCGCATGGAGTCGCGGGTGGTCGGCTGCTTGAATGTTTTCGTACAAAGTTTTGTTATTGCCACATAAAATGTTGAAATGATGACTTTCGTACATATGTAGAAGTCGGCTTACTTGCTCGATGTCCATAAAGCCGACATTTCCGCCCGCGATGAGTAGTTGGTGGCCGACTTCACCTAATGACTTCGGGATAAAAATTTCATCATCGATCGGCACACCCGTCACAAAAATACGTTCGGCCGGTTGTCCGTATTCGTCGATCAATAAACGTTTTGCTTCTACATGGGGCACGAGGTGGTAGTCACTCGTTGATTTCGCCCAAACATCATTCATGAAAAAGTCTGTATATACATTGACGACAGGCGGTACGAATGTTCCTTTGTCGCGCAATGCGCTCAAAATGCTAGACGGGAAAGCGTGCGAACATAAAATGAGGTCCGGTCGTTTTTCGTCGAGTAATTTTTTCATCGAGCGAATGAAAAGGGGTGTTAAAATCGGCATTTTTTCTTTTTTCTTCTTCTTGCAAGAATTGACGTTTTTCTCATACATAAATTGATACGATTGTGGATTTTTTTGAATCCAGCGAATGTATGTCGTGCCGACGATTTTTTCAAGTAATGGGTTCGTATAAGAAAGTAAGTCGACAATTTCAATATGTGTCGCAGGATGAGTTTTCGTAATTTTTCGTTGTACCGTTTCCGCGACGACAGAGTGTCCCGTCGGAAAGCGGAAGAGCGGTAAAATTAAAATGTTCATGATACAGGCTCCTTTTTCAGTCGTTTTTGAATTGTTTGATAAATGAAATGAATAATAAAAAGTCCGAATAAAATAAAACCGATCGACGAAATGTAAACCGGAGGAATGTTAAAACGTGCGGCGACATAGTAGCCGAGTAATACGTAAGGGATGACCCATAAAATAGCCCCTAGGCAAGAAAATAAAGTAAAACGTAGAACAGGAAGCTGAGTCGTCCCTGCTAAATAAGGGCTCACTTGTCTAACGCCTGGCAAAAAGTAACCGAAGACGAGCGTACGGCGACTGCGCGTCTTATATTTGTGCATGACCGCCTCCCATTTATCTTTCGGCAAGCCGATCCACGGACCGATTTTTTCGAGAGCGGGCCGTCCAATCCATCGCCCTGCTGCGTAGGCGACGAGCATACCGGCAATCGCACCGCCAATTGAAGTTAACGAAGCGAGAGGGAGCGACATATGATGACTCGCAGCGCTCATACCGATAATGACGAGCAATGATTCCTCGGGGGCGGGAATGCCGACAATGCCAAAAAATAAGCTGATAAAGACGAGGAAATAGCCGTATGTTGCGAATGCCCCTGTAATCGTTTCGATCGTCATCGTAAAACCTCTTTCGATAACGCATGGAAAGAGCGTCCTGGTTGTAATTTCAAAAATTGTTTGACAGCTTCTAATGTTTGTAGCGGAGCGCCTAAGTCGGCACCGAGCGTTCCGTCATGGTCGTGCAACAATAAAATAGAACCGTTCGGTATATCTTCTTTTAACAGGCGAGATAAGTGATTTTGAGATACTTTCCAATCTCCGAAAATATGACTCCAAAGGACGAATGGATAAGGGCTCGCTTTCATGGAAGCGGCATTGAAATGTCCCCAAGGTGGACGGTATAACTGAGGCGCACGTTCTGTAATTGTTTCAATGACACGTGCACATTGTGTCACCTCTTCACGCAATGCTTGCGGTGTCATCGTCCAGCTAGAACGATGGTGCATATGATGGATGCCGATCGCATGTCCTTCTTCACTCATGCGTTTTAGCAGTTCAGGATACGCTTTCGCGTGTTCGCCGACGACGAAAAACGTCGCTTTCGCATTATGCTCGGCTAATAAATCGAGCAACTTCGGTGTGTAAAATGGGTGCGGACCGTCATCGAACGTTAAATAAATAGCTTGTTTCGCCCCGTGTCGATGTATGCGCGGTTGATTTGTATTGCGATAATAGAGCGTGGCCCCTACGGAATAGAGCAATGTGCCCCCTAACGTGAAGGCGACGAGTGGTTTGATTTTCATAACGTCTCCTCATTTCTCATAATGTTTGTATAAGTTATAGCGATGAAGCGGTATAAAAAGTTCCGTTTTAATTCTTAACATTTCCTTAATTTCACGAAAAGGTTAGTTTCTAAACAAAACAGGGTATGGAAAATGCAACGAAGGGCTACACCACTTTTGAACCAATCATGGTATAATCGTTCATAAGCAACCATTTCAGTCGTGTAACGTCCATAGTTATATGACACGCGTTTTGGAGGATCAGCATGAACGAATTTGAACAACCGCGCAAGAAAAAGAGAAAATTACGCAAAGCTCGTACTTTGTTTACTCTTGCTGTCTTCACGTTATTTGGCGGAATTATTTACAGTACGTATCAATATTATGTCGGCACGCAAATGGCGCGTGAGGCGATGTCGATTGAACCAGGACCGTTTACGAGAGATCTCGTCGATCCGACGAATCCGAGTGTGGAAAATATTTTACTGCTCGGTGTAGACGATGACGGGAGCGGGAAGTCACGAACGGATACGATGATGGTTCTTTCTTGGGATCAAGCGGAACAATCGATTAAAATTGTGTCCTTTATGCGAGACATTTATGCCGAAATTCCAGGATACCGTTCGTATAAATTGAATACAGCGTTTTATTTAAATGGCGTACAAGGAACGAAAGATGCGATTCAAACGATGTTTGATATCCCGATTCATCATTACGCCCTCGTCGATTTTAAAACATTCGAAACGATGGTCGACATCGCTTTCCCGAAAGGGTTAGAAGTAGATGTCGAGAAAGAGATGAGCGAAAAAATCGGCGTTCATTTAATGCCTGGTGTTCAACGTTTAAATGGGAAAGAAGCGCTCGGCTATGCGCGATTTCGTGCGGATGAAGAAGGCGACTTCGGTCGTGTGAGACGTCAACAACAAGTGCTTGAAGCGATGCAACAAAACTTGCTTACGTTGACGACGTTGACGCAAGTTCCGAAAACGCTCGGAGCGGTAACACAATTTATCGAAACCGATATGACGCCGATCGATGAATTGTCGAAAGCGATGAAAATCGTCACGTCTAAAAATTTATCTGTTGAGACGATGACGATTCCAATCGAGCATTCGTATCGCTTCGTCACGTATGAACATGCGGGAGCTGTCATCGAAATTGACCGACAACAAAATGCGGAAGCCCTTCAACAATTTCTGCATTAAGGTCAGGGGGATTTGGAATGAAAGAGAAAGAAAGAGAGCACGTTTTACAAGAGCATGAAAAGGATGTGCGTCGTGGGATATTTCCACTCATGCCTTTTTTAGGGGGAATGACGACACTTTATGTGTTAGCGAGCATTTTACTCATCGGATTGATCATCTTCGTTTTCGATAAAGTATCGTTCGTTTTCACACCGTTACGCGTTTTCTTTTCAACGGTCGTCTTGCCGATTATTTTAGCGACGATTTTATATTATTTATTGCGTCCGATTTTACGTTTGCTTGAAAAGATACACATTAAGCGTGCGTGGGGCATCCTCATCATTTTCGTAGGGGGCATCGGTTTAATTACATTGTTCGTCTTTTTAATTTTCCCATTTTTAAAAGTCCAATTTACGAATTTAGTAGAGGAATTTCCAACGTATTTTAAAAAGTTAACACAAGATATCGACTATTTTTTAAGTCATTCTTCGATTTTTGCATCGTATTACAATGATATGAATGTCAATGTGTCGAAGTTTTTCGATGGCAGTTTTGCGAATATCGGAAAAACAGTCGGCAATACATTAGGCAGTGTCGCAAGCGGCGTGTCGAATTTCATCGGCGCTTTAACAGGCATCGTCTTAAGTATCGCGACAGTACCGTTCATTTTATTTTACTTATTGAAAGACGGCGAAAAATTACCAGCCGTTTTAGTGAAAATGTTGCCACCTCGCATGCGTCCTGATGCGAAGATGATTTTGCAAGATGCGGATCGTCAAATTAGCGCATACATTCAAGGGCAAATTATCGTCGCTTTTTGTATCGGTGTCATGGTGTCAATTGGATTTTTCATCATCGGTATGAAATATGCGTTATTGCTTGGGGTCATTGCGATGTTTACAAGTGTCGTTCCGTATCTCGGAGCGGCGATTGCGATTACACCAGCAGCAATCATCGCACTCGTTTCGAGTCCGTGGATGTTAGTGAAGTTAATCGTCGTATGGACGGTCGTGCAATTAATTGACGGCAAGTTTATTTCACCACAAGTGATGGGGAAATCACTCAAAATTCACCCGATTACAATTATCTTCGTCTTATTGACGAGCGGTTCGTTATTCGGAGTTGCTGGGGTCATCCTCGGGATTCCAGGGTATGCGGTGTTAAAAGTACTCGTCACCCATTTATTCGACTTGTACAAATTGCGCTACAACCGTTATCAACCCGACGCGCTCATGCATTATGACTTAACCGAGCGCATGGGGGATAATGATTCAAAAAAATAGTGAAGAATGCTATCATCTTGAATGATAGAAGATGATATGATATTTTGAAATAAGAGATCAGGCTCGGCTCCTTACGAGGACCGGGCTGTTTTTGAAAAATTTAGACATGAAAAAGTGGAAGGCGCGTGTGTGATACGCTCCTTCCACTTTTTTTATTGCATTTCCATATACATATAAAAGAGAAAAGCGACGAATGCGATGCCGAGTGTGGTGAGTAATACTTTTACCCAGCTGATCGGCGCTTGGCCGCTCACTTTCCCGGTTTGCCCGTTAATGATAAATTGATACGTCTTGTCTTTAAAACGGAAAGAAGATAGCCAAATCGGAAGCAGTAAATGTTTAAACGTTTCGTCCGAATACTCGGTTTTTAGTTTCATAATTTGAACGATGTCGCCATTTACTTGATACTCGATGCCAGAACGAATCGCGCGATCCATCGCTTGTGTCGCGATGGACCATCCATCATCGAGACCGACCGCATAACGCTCTGCTAAAAAACCTGAAATGTATTCATCTTTGTAATCCGTCAATCCACCGAGATGGAAAGGTTCGACTTTTCGTATGAGTGCTTTTGCCGTTTGGTGGGTCGCTTGCACGAGGATGTCATCGAACCATTCTGTATACGTCCCACTTTCAATATGCCACCGTGTTTTTTGAACGGTGCGTGTGCCGACTTGCGTTTTGCCGTCGCCGTCCGTATACGTGTACGTTTCGGTCACATAATAATGCGTCCCGACATTGACCGTATATTTGCTAAATGTATCCGCATCGAATGTCCAATACGGAATGTAGATTCCTGTCAGTTTATCCATTTGATGCAGCTGCATTAATTTAGAAGGGGCGAAATAGCGCTTTTTCATCCATTCTCGAAACTTTTGAATCGCCTGTTGATGCGTCACTTGGAAAGGAACGACGAGAGAAGGGGTAATGACTTCTTCGACATTTTGTTCTTCGATATGACTCGAACCACAAAACGAACAAAAGTCCGCAATATTGTATGGATCGAGCACCGTTTCCGCTCCGCAATTATCACAATGGAAAATACGTGTCGTTTCCCGTTCTCCTCGTTCATATGTGGCGAGTGTTTCCCAAAGGGGATATTCAATATGTTGTTCATCGGTCCGCTCAATCGGCGTTAACGACTCACAAAATTGACATTTTAACTGCTGACTTTCCGGGTCGAAAAGGGCACTACCGCCACAAGACGCACATTGGAAAATCGTCGTTTGTTTTTCTTCCGCATGGAGCTCATGTGGCATAGCTCGTCACCTCACTGTTGTAAATTTTCTCCGCATTCACTGCAAAACTTCGTACCTGGAGCGTTCACATGCCCGCATTTCGGACAGTCTGCTTGTTGTTTCGCTCCACAATCTGGACAAAACTTCGCTCCTTTTTGCATCGCCGTTCCGCATGACACACATGGAACAGTATCTGGTGCTGTTGACTTCCCGCAATGTGAACAAAACTTCGCGTCGTGTGGAATCGCCTCTTGACAATGCGGACAAGGCTTCATGTTCGGAACATTTGGCGTGCTCGGTTGTTGCGTTTGCGCTTGGTTCAACATATGCCCCATCGCTTGACCCGCTCCGAAGCCCGCGCCTAATCCTGCAGCGCCACCTTCATTTTGTGCCGCTTCGCGAATCGCTTTCGCCGCTTGGAATTGTTGGTATTGGTTCATATCGCCTAAAACACCCATACTCGTCCGCTCGTCCATCGTCTGTTCGACTTCTTTCGGAAGCGATAAGTTTTCGATATAGAGCGATGTAATGTCAAAACCGAATGCTTCAAAACGCGGACGCATTTTTTCTCGTCCTGCTTCACTTAATTCATCGTAATGCATCGCCAAATCGAGCGCTGGAATACCCGATTCCGCAAATAAATCACTGAGACCTGAAATGATCATCTTTTTTAAATGACCTTCGATCGCTTCGGTCGTATACACTCCGTTCGTGCCGAACAATTGTTGTAAAAACACTTTCGGCTCACTGACGCGATACGAATAAATTCCGTACCCGCGCAAACGGATGACCCCGAACTCTGGATCGCGCATCATGATCGGATTCGACGTGCCCCATTTTTGATTGATGAACTGTTTCGTATTGACGAAATACACTTCCGCTTTGAACGGAGAATTAAAACCAGTAGGCCATGACTTTAACTTCGTCATGATAGGCATATTGCGTGTCACGAGTTCGTGATGCCCTGGACCGAACACGTCCGTCACTTCTCCTTCATTGACGAAAATCGCCACTTGTGATTCACGCACGATTAACTTCGCGCCCATTTTAATTTCATTATTTGCGACAGGGAAGCGGTACACTAATGTGTTTGAACTATCATCTGTCCATTCAATTACTTCGATAAATTGATTTTTAAAAAAGTTAAAAATGCTCATCGCCGACACTCCTCTAATGTTGATATAGCTATTATACGCTACAAATCGGAATAAGTTTCATGAAAAGAGGGAACTTGTTTAAGAAGGACACGTTACGTAGTAAAGGGGGAGAACGAGTTGCGAAAAATCATTTGGTTCGGAATCGGCATTGCGCTCATCGGATTAGCGGTGAACTGGGGAATATGGACGACGTCGGAATGGTATACGGAACGAGGAGAAGTGGACGGAGACCCGATCGTATCTCCGAATCATCAACATGAAGCGGTCATTCGCTACGAATTATACGGGGGTGCGGCAGGTGGGGTACGGGCGATTGTCAATGTAGGAAGTCGGACGATTTATGTTGCGGAAGCTCGTGAACGTTTACATCTCGTATGGGAAACAGAAGACGTCCTTCGTATCGAAAACGGCGATTTTCAATTAGCGCTAAACGTCGACAAGGAACGGTACGATGAAAGTGGCAAACAATGTAAAAAGTATATCGTGAAAAAGTATAGTATATGTTATGAAGGACAAATGAAAAACCAAGCCCTTTAAGTAGGTGCTTGGTTTTTGTGTGTACTTATTTAATTAATTCGACTAATTTTTGTGACATACCGCCTGAGACGATTGTTTTTTGTTCAGTCGCTGCATTGTATAAAAGAACGCCGTCGTCTGTATTTTGCATAAAGATGTTTTGTTCTTTAAATGGTGAAGATGCTGTTTCGACTGAAAATTGGTAATCCGCTGGTCCGTCGAACGGGAACTCAGCGTCTTCCCATGTCGCTTCTTCTAATACTGTTTCAACTGATGCGATCGCTGCACCTGTCACTGTTCCGTGGCGTAAGTAGTCTGTTGAACCTCCGTCATATTTGAAAATCATCACATGGGGCTGTTCGCTCATCGCTTTATCGATCACTTCGATATTTTCAGCGTTGCCGACCGGTGGATGGCTCATACCGAATGCTTCGCCATGTTCCACTTTTACTTTTTGTCCACGTTTTAACTGTGCTTTCGTTTCGTCATCAATTTCTCCTGTTGAGAAGAAAATGCGTTGACCTTTCATTTTGCCATTAAAGACAGATGATTCTTCAACTGTCATTAAAATGTGCTCATCTGTAATATCGTCAATTAAACCGATTGTTCCTGGCATTTGCGCAACCTCCTCACTTTGTGCGGCATCGATGCCTTCTTGTTGTTCGACTTTCATCGTATTCCCTAAACCACATGCGCCTAAAAGTAAAACCGATGATAATGTGACGGCACCTAATATATTTCGTTTCATGAATGTTCAGCTCCTTTAGTTGTTAAGACGAACATAACATAGCGATGTTTCTGCTGTACGTAGCGCTGTTTCACATTTGAAAATGTGACAAAGCACTGACACAGAAAATTAATCGATTGTTAACGACTTTTCCGCATAAACCATGTTTAAGCGACAAGATTTTTGTTTAAAGCAACTTTTGACGAACTAATGTCTGAAAAACGAACGAATTGTCATTTTTATTTCGAGGTGTAACAGTTGACAACTTTTTCGTGTCGTTCGCGCGTGGTATACTACAGAAATGAGAAAGGATGGTTGATGGTGTTGTATACAGATTTATTATTTGATGTGGATGATACGTTACTGCAGTTTAAAAAAGGAGAGGAAGCGGCACTTCAAACGATTTTTGCGGATTACGGTATCGATTATGCGGATGGATTCGAGACATTTCGCACGATCAGCAGTGCCTTATGGCAAGCGGCGGAAGCGGGAGAAATAACGGTTCCGACGATTTTAGAAACCCGTTTTATGAAATGGCTAGACGCATATCAATTAGAAGGCGATGGTGTCGCTTTAGATGAGCGTTTTCGTTCGTTGCTTGCAGCGGATGATTACAGTTTTGACGGGGCGTATGACATGCTTCGACGTTTAGAACGTCATCATCGCTTGTCGATTGTGACGAATGGTGTCGGAAATACGCAAGATGCTCGATTAAAGCGGTCGAATCTCGATTCCTTTTTCGCCTATCGTTTCGTATCGAGTGAAATCGGTGTTCAAAAGCCGGACGAGCGATTTTTTGAAGCGGTAAACGAAACGATTCCCGAATTTCAAGCAGAGCGGGCGCTCGTCATTGGGGATTCATTGACGAGCGATATGGAAGGAGCGCGGAGAGCGGGTATTCCGAGCTGTTGGTTCAATCCTGAACGGGCATCGATTCCGAATCAGCCGATCGATTACATTATTCACGACTATGCGGACTTAGAACGTTTAGTGGCGTGGCAAGAGCCTGTGCGCATTCGCATCGATCATTATCAATTAGAAGAAGAACGTGTTTACGTAGGCGATCGCTCAATGATTGACAATTTAATGTGGTTAGAAGATTGGCATGCGGTGGAAAAACAATTGCACGCACTCGGATTTTTACGCACGACAAAGCCCGCGCATCTCGTCCTCGATTTCGATACTCAATTAAAATATGTTCTTCACACTTGAAAGCGAACACTCGTTCTTTTATAATGGAAAGTGAAAGGGGATGCTGAGGATCGAAAACTTTTGGGAAATGAGCGAATACGCGACCGAAACATACGTCGCGCCAAAGCCGACAGATGAAGAGATTGAGAGAGTAGAACAACGATTAGGCTACACATTACCGAGCCGTTATATCGACTTAATGCGTGGACAAAATGGAGGAATCCCGCTTCGCTCCACGTATCCGACAAGCGAGGCGACATCTTGGGCAGAAGACCACATCGCCATTACAGCATTCTTCCCTATATCGAGCACACATGAATACGGTATTGCGGGAGAGATGGGCACTCATTTTTGGGAGAGTGAATGGGGCTATCCTGCGATTGGTGTAGCGATTTGTGACTGCCCGTCAGCTGGCCACGACCTCGTATATCTCGATTACCGAGCGTGTGGACCGACGGGAGAACCATCTGTCGTCCATATCGACGTAGAATGCGAACAAGAAACAAAGCTCGCTGACAACTTTGAACAATTTATAAATGGATTACGATTAGAAGAGGAGTGGGACGTATGACTGTACAATTACCGAAACAATTAGAAGCGTGGCGCCAAGGCTTAGAACAAACCGCACGCCCTGTGATTCGCATCCAGACGAAACGAGAACAACCATCCCGCACGCAAAGTCATTTTGGCGGCACACCTTATTGGTTAAAAACGATGCCTTATCCGACAGCGCAAGACGGCACACCGCTCCGCTTGTTAGCGCAAATTCGTTTCGACGAAATCGAGCAACCACTGCCACACTATCCGACGACGGGCTTACTGCAATTTTTTATCGCAAGTGACGATCTATACGGTCTCGACTTCGACGCCCCGCAAAAACAAGATACATTTCGCGTCGTCTATCATGAAACGGTAGAAGAAGACGAAACAAAATGGGCAGACATTCCACACATTCCTGTAGAAGAGTACGGACTTCCGATGGAAGAAGCGGGAACTTTACAATTTACGCAAGAAGAGATGTATTTATCATGCGACGATTTCCGTTTTACCGAACAGTACGATTGGACAGCACTCGACTTAGGCGATGAAGAAGACGAAGTGTTAGACGAGTTATGGGAAAACTTCTCTTCTTCCGGTCATCAACTCGGCGGCTATCCGTACTTTACCCAAGAAGATCCTCGCGCCTACAGCGACGACGTTTTAAAAGAGTACGAATTACTTTTCCAACTCGACACAGACGATACGATTGAATGTATGTGGGGCGATGCAGGTGTCGCCAACTTCTTCATTCACCCAGACGACTTAAAAAACCGCGATTTCTCCAACGTCTTATACAACTGGGATTGCCACTAAACAAAAACGCGTGCGAACCCGAAGTGCCCATGAAAACCTCAGGACCTTCGCAAAGAAAAAAGCATACTTTACGAACATTTAGTGAAGTACAGGCAGCTACTTGCAAGAAAAAGGGAAATGAGGCACAATATGTAGTAATAGCAGGGTGAAAAACCTACCCCTCGCTGTCTCCCTCTGTATGGAGGGAGTGGATTGAAATCGAAAATCTCTATCAGTCGTTAACTTATGTACTTGTCTCCCTCTGTATGGAGGGAGTGGATTGAAATTCCACTCGTTACGCTGGGGTGCGGTGGCGGGAAAACGTCTCCCTCTGTATGGAGGGAGTGGATTGAAATACTAACTGCTTTCGCATATTCTGCCTGCCCCTTGGTCTCCCTCTGTATGGAGGGAGTGGATTGAAATAACGGTGAACTGTACACCGAATGGCGAATGGAAGTCTCCCTCTGTATGGAGGGAGTGGATTGAAATTCAATTTCTTGATGCTTCTCTTTCACCGCATTTAAGTCTCCCTCTGTATGGAGGGAGTGGATTGAAATAACGATACAAGTATCTCGTGGCATCCTCTTTAATTGTCTCCCTCTGTATGGAGGGAGTGGATTGAAATGTTACCATCGCATCAAATACCGGAGCGATTCCGTTGTCTCCCTCTGTATGGAGGGAGTGGATTGAAATACTCTTCTTCCCTCGCTTCTTCTTTTTTCAATTGTGTCTCCCTCTGTATGGAGGGAGTGGATTGAAATATGATTGTATATATAATTATATCTATCTGAATCTGGTCTCCCTCTGTATGGAGGGAGTGGATTGAAATATGATTGTATATATAATTATATCTATCTGAATCTGGTCTCCCTCTGTATGGAGGGAGTGGATTGAAATGTGCAGGACGTGTTAAACAAGTGTCGATTTTTGGCGTCTCCCTCTGTATGGAGGGAGTGGATTGAAATAAAAAAGGTCATAAGCCAGCCAACTACAAGCCAGGTCTCCCTCTGTATGGAGGGAGTGGATTGAAATTATACGTAGGGTATAGATCTACATTTTTCTCTAAGTCTCCCTCTGTATGGAGGGAGTGGATTGAAATTGAAGCTGAATCTTTCGAGCTTTGCGAACTTATTAGTCTCCCTCTGTATGGAGGGAGTGGATTGAAATAAACTCGCTTATAAATCTGTAACCGTCGTGAGTAGTCTCCCTCTGTATGGAGGGAGTGGATTGAAATACATCGCGCACGTTGTAAGCGGAACCGGGGGAATGGTCTCCCTCTGTATGGAGGGAGTGGATTGAAATTGCTGCATCATACATTGCAACAGCAGCAGACGAGTCTCCCTCTGTATGGAGGGAGTGGCAAATTAGAATACGATCATCTAAACGAGAAAAAGTTGGAATGGCGCATTTGCTATTTCAACTTTTTTCTTATCGAGAATCATTGAAATTGCGCATTCTTTCACCGAAGTTGTGTAAAATAAGAGAAATCGGGTACAGAATAGGAGAAAGGATGAGGATATGTTTGAACTACAAAATATTCGCTTTTTAAACGTGTTGCACGTCCCCACTTTGACGATCCACGAAGGAGACATTACATGTATCGTCGGGGAAAGTGGAGCGGGGAAGTCGACGCTTGCGAAATTGCTCAATAAAATGAATAGCCCAACCGAAGGAACGATTACATATAAAGGCCGAGACCTTAAAGAAATGGACGCGGTCACGTTACGTCGCGACGTTGTCATGTTGTCGCAAACACCGCTCATCGTAGAAGGAACGATCCGTGATAATTTGCAGCTCGGTTTACACTATGCAGAAAAACGAGAAGCGACAGAAGAAGAAATGATGCGTGTGCTACAAGAGATGAAACTGACTCAATCATTAGAAGATGATGTGGCGACATTGTCGGGAGGCGAAAAACAACGGATTGCACTCGCACGGGTCGCTCTTATGAATCCATCCGTCCTCATATTAGATGAGCCGACGTCTGCGTTAGACGATCATACGGAAGAAGACGTGATGCGACAATTTTTGCGCAATGCGAAACAAGCCGGACAAACGATCATCATCATCACGCATTCGAAATCACTCGCTGAAGAAGTGAGCGACCGGATCATTACGGTGAAAGCGGGTGAAATCATTGATTGATATTGAATTTTGGCGTCTCGTGAGCGCATACGTATTCGTTCTATTTGTGCTGCTCATTTTTCAATGGCGTGGCATCTCACGCAAAATGCAATTAACCGTTGCCACATTGCGCATGACGATTCAGCTCGTCATTGCAGGGTACGTCCTTGCGTACATTTTTGACAATCCGAATGCTTGGCTCGTCGTCGGCATCGTGCTCGCAATGGAAGTGTTTGCGATATACAACATATATAAGCGCGTCCCTTACGCTATGCCGAAAGCGTTAAAACGCGTCATCGCTAGTTCGATGTTTGCCGGTTCGATTGTAGCACTTCTTTATTTCAACCTCGTCGTCTTAAACGTTTCGCCTTGGTTCGATCCGCGTTACGTCATACCGATTGCGGGCATGATGGTCGGCAATGCGATGACAGGTGTGACACTCGGCATCCAGTCGTTACTCGACAATATGTCGAACAATCGAGACAAAGTCGAAGCCGCTCTCATGCTAGGCGCGACACCAAAACAAGCCGTCAAACGCTACGTCGACCGAGCTTTCGACTCCGCCGTCCTCCCAACGATCAACAATATGGTCGGAATGGGGATCGTCTTCCTTCCTGGCATGATGACAGGGCAGATCCTAGCAGGTCTCAGTCCAGTGACAGCGATACAGTACCAATTGGCTATTATGCTCGGGATACTAGGTGGTGTCGCAATGAGCGTCATCCTATTCACACAACTGGCTTACAAGACTTTCTTTGAGGATGCTCAGCTGAAACCAAGACTGAAAGAAAGGAAATAAAAAGTAAAAAGACCTATAAAATCATGTGTCAAAAACTACGGAAAAATCATCGAGAAACCGAAAATAATAGATAATGTGTCAAAGTGCCAAATTTTTGACACGTGATTTTTAAAAAGCCCACATAAAGCCCACATTTATTTTTAAAAAGACAATAACAGTTTTAAAATAAGAAAGAAGCAAACTCATAGGAATTTGCTTCTTTCTTTGTTTTTGATTGCATTCGTATTTATATATTTTCTTGTAGAAATAGGATGTTGTGCATTTAACTAATTTTAGATTTGATTTCTTGTGAAAAAGCATCAAAATTAATTGCTTTTAGATTTAAATCTGAAAAAGTACCAATCATACTTAAGTGGTTCTTTATGTGAGGGATTACTTGTAAGATAACGCTATGAATATTACTTTCATCGAGTTCATTTTCATGCCAAACGAAAGCATTTATTAAGCTTTCATAACTGTAGGCAGGCTCTTCCTCGTCAGTTAGTTGATCCGAATGCAAACTGAAGTAGAGTTGCACTAATGTCTGATTTAAGTTTTCAGCATGAGGAAAAACTTCATATTTGATATGAAATTTTCCTGTGCCAGGATCAGTAAGCCCAGGCATAGAAGAAAAGAAGCATTCATTAATTTTCACATCTTCTAAAAGAACTGAATTTAGCATGTCTGAAACTCTCCTTTTATATGGTTAAGAGTAGATTTACTGCTCAAATCAAAAGACCAGTTTTTATTTACATGTCTAGAAGTTCTCCTTTTCGATTGTGTCATGTAGAATCCTATTTCAAGAAAGTTTGTTGATTGTGAAGGGTTTTTACTAGAATACTTGCTGTCTACATTACCATTAGGATAGTCATTTCCTGTTTCACTTTCGATATCTCCAAAAATTTGAATTTCAAGTAAATTTAAATCGACTGTTTTCGCTAATTCTTCTGGTGGAGGTAAGAGGTCAAAAAGATTTATTTTCATTTGTATTCCCTCCCAATTTAATTTCTTTTTTAATTAAGGTTTAGCTAATTTAATATTTTTAATGATACTTTTTTGCCGTATACATAGTTCGATTCCGTTCGGTATTTTAGAAGCGTGAAAGTTTATACCCTTCTCAAACTTAGTATAACTGGGAGCACGGACAGCTGCAATTTTATTATTCGGATTTCTTTTTTCTGATTCTGCGATTAAGAGTTCGATAATGTAACCATCTAGAGTGACTGTCCGTTTTCCCTTATCCTTTTTAGCGCGTTCCTCAATCCTCTTTAAATCGAGACTCTCTCTAAATCTTGAAATATACTCTATATTTTTCGGATCTTGTAAATCTAAAACAGGATAGTTTTCTATAAGTTCTAGGATCAAGGTACAATGATGAGGAGCGAATCTTTTTCTTGCAAAATTAATAGAATTCTTGAGCTTTTTATCGCAAATAAATGCATAAATCCCAGCACCTAAATCTCCAGGCATCGACTGTTTTTCTTCACTATTTACATCATAAGTTTTTAAAAAAAATCCATTTTTTAAAATAGAAGTAGCATTGCTATATTTTGTTCCGTGGTATGCCAGCATAAAGAGCACTCCTTTATTTGTATACACTAGCAACGAGGTGATAGGTGAAGCTTAATACATATATTATCATTTTCTGAATAAATGATAAAGATAAGTCTTTTTTGTTATCATTTTTACAAACTCCCTAAATATGTTCGTTATGAAATGTGACGATTTTGCGTTTTTTCTTGTCTTTTTTCTCATTTACGTTTTGTTTGAGGTGGAGCGGGTATGGAGAGGGAGATTGGATGAGAAAGAGACGATGGTTTGTGTTTACGTTACTCGTCGCGTTGTTTGCGTTAGTCGCTTGTTCGAATAACGAACAAAAAGAAGTGAAGGAAGATGAGAAAGCCGAGGATACGCCAGCTGTGGAGGAGAAAGTTTCTGAAGCAGCGGAAGGGTATACGGAGACGAAAGGGCAATCAGTTACGTATTACACGATGGATCCAGATGATGTGTTTGGGTCGACGGCAACGATTATCGAAAAAGACGGGAAAGGGATTTTGGTCGATACTCAGTTTTCAAAAGAAGACGCTGCGCACATTTTGAAAGTGGCGGAAGAGAAAGGCGTCGAGATCGAAACGATTTACATTTCGTACAGTGACCCTGATTTTTATTTCGGCACGAATGAAATCGTGAAAAAGTTCCCCGATGCGAAAGTAGTAGCGACTCCTGCGACGATTGAGCATATTCAAAATACGTACGAAGCGAAATTAGCGGTGTGGGCGGATACGTTGAAAGACGGCGCGCCTGATGAAATCGTCATACCTGAAGTAGTGGAAGATGCGATCGTGTTAGGGGATACGACGTTCACAATTTTTGGAGACGACCTTGAAAAACAGACGCTTTATAACGAAGCGGACGATTTATTCCTCGGGGGTATTTTAGTATCGACGGGAAGCCATTTATTTATGGCAGATACGAAGACAATCGAGAGCCAACAACAATGGGTGAAAGATTTGGAACAGCTGGAACAAGCGAATCCGAAAGTCGTCATCCCGGGCCATTTTGAAAAAGGAAATGCGTTCCAACCAGATAACATCACATTTACAAAAGAATACATTCAAGCCTTTATCCAGGCCGAACAAGAAACCGAAACGAGTGCGGAGTTAGTAGAAAAAATGAAAGAAGCGTATCCTGATTTAGAGGAAGGCAACTTAGAAATGAGCGCACAAGTCGTCAAAGGCGAAATGGAATGGGAATAACGAACTTCAACCTCTACATTGTGATATGTAGAGGTTTTTTGTAGGGAAAATGAGCAAAAGTGAACCAAGTCTAATGCGCGAACCTGAAGTGCCCATAAAAAACTAAGGACCTTCGCACAGAAAATCGCCTGATTTACGAAGTTTTCATGAAGTTCCAAACGTTACTTGCAAGAAAAAGGGAAATGAGGCACAATATGTAGGAATAGAGGGATTCAAACACAATCCCTCGCAGTCTCCCTCTGTATAGAGGGAGTGGATTGAAATATCGACGATCCTCATTGCATCGCTTGTGGATGGCGGTCTCCCTCTGTATAGAGGGAGTGGATTGAAATAACTAAAAATTTGTAGTTGTCCAATTTATCGCTGTCTCCCTCTGTATAGAGGGAGTGGATTGAAATTTTAATCTCTTCGGAATGGTCCTTTCGAGAATTTGTCTCCCTCTGTATAGAGGGAGTGGATTGAAATAGGCCTGGAACTGTCGTCACGATTTGCGACGGGGAGTCTCCCTCTGTATATAGGGAGTGGATTGAAATTATATACCATCTAAACGACCTGGATCATTACGTTAGTCTCCCTCTGTATAGAGGGAGTGGATTGAAATCACTCGTTTTGCGCCTGCCTGCTTCATCCGATGCACGTCTCCCTCTGTATAGAGGGAGTGGATTGAAATCAGTCGTCATTGTCTAACCCTCCTCTATATGTTGGTCTCCCTCTGTATAGAGGGAGTGGATTGAAATAGCAGAAGAAGTTTTAGACACAATTTTTGACGAAGGTCTCCCTCTGTATAGAGGGAGTGGATTGAAATACGATGCGTTAGGAGCGCGTCGTGAAGTCTTTTTGTCTCCCTCTGCATAGAGGAAGTTTGAAAATACTAGTTTAAAAGTTAACATTTAAAAAGGAGTGATTTTAATGATTAAACGTAATTTATATTGTTCTGTTTGCGGAAGAGAAGTAGAAGGCGATGAAGAAATTTATGCAAAGATGAAAGCCCCAGAAAAAACGGCTATGGTAGAAATTAAAGCATATTTGAAAAAAAACAGTGAAATCATTTGTAAAGATTGTTATGAAAAATAATTAATGAAATATTGATCAGGCTTTTTCAAACTCAAGAAAATAATCGAAGAGAATATGAATTAGAATTAGAAAGGAGACATAATAATGTATGGATGGACGTTTCTCTCAACAAAAAATAAAAGAGATTCTTTGAGGTGTTTTTTACTCAGGAGGTGAATTTTATGCTTAAAAGAAAAGGTAGTGAACTTAAAAATCGTTATTTTTTTATTGTGAATCCATTAATCAATATAGTTATTGGGCTGTTAGGTTTAATTGTTTTTTTAAATTCGATGAAAAATGTAGTCAGTATATTTACCGCTAAGAGCCCGGTCCCAAAAATACTTTCTCAATCTGAAGTGGAAGCTTTGCTTTTTAATAGTGAAGGTGAAAATAAAGGAAATGTGTAGCAAGTACGGTATTTTAGAAAATTGTAAAAGGCTATGCTAGAAAACTAGAAATCACCTACAACGAAGAACGTGATGATTATCACCCACACTTTCATTGGAACGTTTATCGCATCAAGAAAACAGGTTGAGACAAAACCTCTGAAAATCCTCAAAACGCATGAAATCAAAAGCTAAAACCTTGATTTCATGCGTTTTCTATTACATTTCGACTTATGCTCTAGTCTCTTTCTTGTAGGGAAATGAGCAAAAGTGAACTAAAGCGCGAACTCGAAATACCTCTAAAAACTTTGATACATTTTTCACTTATGACTTACTCATCAATGTTCGATTGTCATGTTGTGTAAAATTTGTCCGACTACGATTGGATCGCCATCGGGTACTTCACGTGTTGTGACAGTTTGTAATACTTGTTCTGTTGCTCGCTTCATCGATGCTTCATTATCTTGATGCCAATGAGAAGGTACATCGTATAAGTTAACTGTTCCATCCTCGTTACTACTGTAGATTACCATGTCATGCCCCGTTATTTCTCCTGTTAAGACGACGACTTTTTCTGGGTAGACGAGTCGACTATCTTCAATATATGGGTTAATGTATGTTCCCGCTTCGTAAAAAGATACCGTGAGACGGGGTGGGGTGTCTGATTTTCCGTAGTCGTGCCACATGCGCGCGTATTCGATTTCTTCGTTCGTATAGTTTGGAAACAGTGTCATATCACTATTTGTTTCCGCTTCATTTGTTTCTGCTTGTCTCCATTCTTCTAATAAGTCGTGCCCTTGTCCTTGCGCCGTTTCAAGTGTTGTTTGAATTACGTCGATATTGAAGTAATCATCGAGCGATGGCATGTATGGGAGTTGAGTGTGAATCGTCTCAGGTGCTGTCTTGACGTACGTCGTGCCAAACATTTCGAATGTTTCATCCGTCACATTTGAAAATGTAATATGAGTCTCGTCTGTCAACTGGAAATCCCACTCATCGTCTGTGATTACACTTACTGATTCGATTGGGGCATATGCATAAGCATCGACACTGATGATTCCGCAGATGAGTGCCTCTTCGGTCAATTGACAAACCGTTAGACCGTCTCGTTCTTGATAGTAGCCTGTGAGTGGTTGTAAGCTTACTTCATTTGTTTGTAAATCTTCTTCTTGTATCACTTCTTGTTGTTCTACTTCTGGCGCAACTTGATCTTGTTGCGCCACCTCTTTATCACTACAAGCGGCTAAGGTAAGTACGATTCATAATGTCATCCATTTCATCCATGTTTTTTTCATCATTCATTCCTCCTATTGTTCTTCCGTATAGCGTACGAGAGCACGACCTTTTTGGAAGGCGTTAATATGTTGGTATTGCTTAGTCAATCGTCGTAATTTTCTTTCCACTTTTTGAGGTGTGATAATTTGATCGTGTTGATCGATGTAGAATTCACTTTGACCATTCGGAGCGAGTGGATTGAATGCTTTCAACTTTGCGTATCCGAGATGGTTGAACGGGTTTACTTCTTCGTAAATATTCGGAATGACTTCTTCCCCTCGGTCATTTAAGTATCCCCACAGTCCGTCGAGTAAGAACGGGTGGAGGTGACTGTAAGGGTAGAGCCGAATGTTGTCATACGAACGAGTAATGATATTGCCCGCTGCATCGATTAACACATGTCTCCCTTTCGAGTTGAATACAGCCGCTCGTCCTCCTTCTTTAAAGTGGAGTAAGATGTTCCCTTTTTTCATCGCAAGAACGATGCGACTATAATTGTCCATGAACACGTGACGGCCACTCGAGTCGACAACTTTTGCCAAACCACAATCTGCGAATTCACTAGCGTAGAGAAACTTCTCATTAATAGCCGGATAGCCGTCTGGCGTAATGTAGTAATAGACGCCACCATTAGAGACAGCCGCGAGTCCGAACTTGAACGGCGTCCCTGTATCGAAGCGAGGGGGAATGACGTATTCTCCTTCACGATTAATATATCCTCCTTTGCCTCCTTTTTCTTCTACGACGAAAGCGAGTCCATTTTCTGAGAATGGATATGCTTTGGCGAAGCGGAACGGAATAACGAGGTTGCCGAACTGATTCACATAACCAAATCGTCCCTCTCGCTTTACCTGTGTTAAACCATAACTTGGAAAGTACATACGGTCAACGTCCAACTGAGGTTGAAACTCGATCTGTCCTCGTTCGTTAATTAATGCGATCGTTTCGTCATTTCGGTCAATCCAAGATTGTTGTTTCATCATAGTATCCTCTCCTTTGTTTCGTTCTATCTTCAGTATATAAAATCGAATGGGTCACACATGCCCCAAAAGAGGAAGGGGTGAAAATTAAATGTAAAGAACAGCATAAATGAAAAAAAGATGCGATCAAAGTGCGTAACGTTTGATTGCATCTCTTCCGTTTTTGACATACTAGACGATATCCTGTCACCACACTGAAAGTCGCGACATTCCATGCGTTTTTTGCTTTTTCACGTTTTATTCTTTTGTCTGCCCTTTTAGAAGAGTGTCGTATGTCTTCATCATGTATAGGTTCGATTTAACCTTTCCTTACGAACTTTTTTACTTCTCGATATACGTCATGAATTCCTTATATGACGAAAGGTTTTACCGTTTGTAAAGCACTCATGAACGACGTGTGAAATACGTGTAAAATAACGGAAATGGAAAAGAAGAAAAATATTCATAGTTTTACATGACCTTTATAAAACTATGATATGTCCTCAATATGTGCGCTTTAAGATAGAGGGGAAAGGAAGGAGATGTTATGAAAATCGATTTACATATGCATACGATTCATTCAGATGGACAAGATACGATTTCAGAACTAGCAGAGCGTGTGCGCCATGCGGGAGTGACACATGTGTCGATTACCGATCACGATACGGTAGCGGCGTATGATGATCCGGAATTAGACGCATTACAAGCGGTTGCCGATGTTATTCCAGGCATCGAAATTAATTCGGAAGGACCTCAAGGAGAGTTACATATTTTAGGGTATGGCATCGATGTCGATCATGCGGATCTCCGTGCGTATTGTGATTGGAGAAAAGAGACGAGAATTACATGGAGTCAAGACATTGTGGACCGTCTTCAAAGACTCGGTTTTGCGATTGAGTGGGAACGGTGTATGGAGCGGGCGACGGGAGGGATTATTGTGCGCACGCATATCGCAGAAGAACTAGCGCTTCATTATCCAGAATATACAGCGAAACAGCTGTATGACACATTTTTAGTGAAAGGAAAATCCGCATATGTCGAGCGCCCTCCATACGATTCAGAGCAAGCGATCCGATTAATCCAACGAGCAGGAGGCATCGCTTTATTAGCCCATCCTGGTTTGTACGCGCAGCATTGGTCGTGGGAACAATTGAAAGAAGAAGGCATTGAAGGTGTCGAAGCCTTCCATAGTCGTCACACGATTAAAATGACGAACACGTGGTTAAAACGTGCAAAAGAGGACGGGTTATATGTTTCGGTCGGTAGTGATTATCACGGAGAACATTCACGCAATCCGTATTTGCCAGGAAGTGTTCTTTATGATGAAGCGAGTGTACATCCATTCATGACCTCTTTATTAGAAAGGAAGCGTGGACATGTTATATAGTTCTTCGACATTGTTTTGGGGACGATCTATTTTAGAGATGGCGAAAGCATTAGAAACGTATCATCTTACGGGCATTGAGTTTTGGTATGAGCAAGCCCAATATTTTAACCTTTCCCCGAAGGAAATCGCGGATGTATTTTCTTCTTATAGTCAAGCACGGACTGTGCATGCGGCGAGTTGGGATTTAAATCTTTCGTCGATCAACCGAGGAGTGCGTCAACAATCGCTAGAAGAAATCGAGAAATCTTTACACTTTGCGAAATTACTACAGGCGGACGATGTGACGATTCATCCAGGTCGACATTCTTCAATTTCATTGCTGGATGATTGGCACAGAGAACAAATGCTGTACAGTGTGGAAGCGATTGATCAATTGGCCCAACAGTATGAAATGCCTGTTTCTTTTGAATTGATGGAGCCGATTCGGAAAGAAATGTATACGACACCCACACAATTAAATGCGTTACTTGAAGCGTGTTCGGATTGGGTGTATACGACGTATGATGTGGCACACAGTAGTTTAGGAGAAGAGCCAGAAAGAGCATTAATTCAATTGGAACGCGTGAATAAAATTCATATGAGCGATGCGACACCGTTAGCCTTTCATGTTCCGGTTGGACAAGGCGAGATTCAATGGTCGAGACTGATGCCGTACATTTTAAATAAAAAGGTTCCGCTCATTTTAGAAGGATTTGACGTGTCGGAAGATGAACAATTTTTACGTGCGCATCTTGCGGGACTTCACCGCTTAGAGCAGATGAGCGAGAGGAGAGAACAATCGGTATGAAGACTTTTTTAGTGACGAATGATGATGGAATTTTTGCGCCTGGCCTTCTCGCTTTCGTCGATGTGTTACAACATTTTGGAAAAGTGTACGTCATCGCTCCGGATAAAGAGCGAAGTGCGATTAGTCAATCCATCACCTTACGTCAACCGATCGAAGCGAAAGAATCGAATGTGTTTGGGCGTAATGTACAAGCTTGGAGCATTAACGGAACACCGACAGATGCGATTAAATTAGGTTGCGATGTGTTAATTACTTCGCCGATTGATGTCGTATTTTCTGGCATGAATCTTGGAGCGAATGTTGGACGTGATTTGTTTTATTCAGGAACGGTAAGCGGCGCGAGGGAAGCGATTAGTTATGACATTCCGGCTGTTGCCGTTTCGTATGATGAATACGATATCGAAACGGTCGATTTTCAACGGGCGACGAAGCGGATGTATGAATGGTTGTCGCTTTTTTTAGAAGACGTCGTCGCAAGTCGTCATTTATGGAATGTGAATATTCCAGCGAGCGATGATGAACAGTATCGAGGGATGCGATGGGCGACGATTGATTTAGACATTCAGCGCTATCGCCATATGGTTTCGAAAGGACCTCATCAACGTACGATTTATTGGTTGACGGATTACCGTCAAGATGTGCAATCGCTCGATGAACAAAGTGATTTTTATTTATTGAATGCGCATTTTTTAACGACGAGTACATGGCACCCCCTCCGCTTACATTATGAAGTGGAAGCGAAGCAACAATGGTTAGAAAAAATGGAACACCATGCGTTAATCAAACGAGGAGGATATTAAAATGAAAAAAATGTGGATGGCGCTGATCGTAGCGATGATGACTTTTGTCGTAGCATGTGGAGCAAATGACGAAAAAGAACCGACGGAGCAGACAGAAGGAGAAGAACAAGTGAGTGGTACGATTCAATTTTACACTTCTCAACCAGATAGTGACGCGGAAGCATTAGTGAAAGCGTTCAAAGAAAAGTATCCAGACATCGATGTGCAAACATTCCGTTCAGGCACAGAAGAAGTCATCGGTAAAGTTTTAGCTGAAAAAGAAGCAGGAGCTGTACAAGCAGATGTTTTACTTGTAGCTGATGCAGTCACGTTCGAACGATTGAAAGAAGAAGATTTACTACAGGCTTATGAATCAAAAGAAATGGCAGAAATTCCAGAAGCCTTTATCGATTCAGACTTTATGTATGCAGGGACGAAAGCGATGGCGACGGTGATCGCAACGAATCATGATGTCGCTTCAAATATGCCGACAAAATGGGCAGATTTGTTGAAAGAGAGTGAAAAAGGACAAGCTGTTATGCCGAGTCCGCTTTACTCAGGTGCTGCTGCGTATAACGTTGGAGTTTTTACACGTCAATCTCTCGGTTGGGAAATGTTTGAACAGTTAAAACAAAACGATTTAATGGTCGTACAAGGAAATGGAGCGGCATTGAAAGAAGTGCAAAGCGGTCAACGTGCTCATGCGCTCGTTGTAGATTTCATCGTAGCACGTGCCATTCAAGAAGGTTCTCCACTTACGTTAACGTATCCTGAAGAAGGTGTACCTGTTATCACAGAGCCGATCGCATTAATGAAAGATGCGAAAAATGAAGAAGCTGCCAAACACTTTATCGATTTCGTATTATCAAAAGAAGGACAAGAATTAGCACGTTCTTTAGGTTACACGCCAATTCGTGAAGACTTGGAAGCGCCAGAAGGATTAAAAAGCATTCAAGACATGAATGTGATGGAAGCCGATTTGAAACAATTGGTACAAGATCGAGAAGAAGATAAACGTCAGTTTTCACAATTGTTTGGCGAATAAGCAAAAACGGAGATAGGGAGAGATCGTCACCTATCTCTTTTTTCTAAGGAGGATGTCGATGTCGACGATGGCGATGAAAGGAAAAGGAGAGGTGCGATTACGAGAGCGCTTTATCTCCTCGAATCAATGGTTTACGCTGAGTGCTATTTTATTTATTTTCATTTTATTTGTCTGGCCTTTCGTACGATTAATTTGGATGAGTGTCACAGCGGACGGTTCATTGACGCTTGCGCATTTCAGTCAAATTTTTCAAGATGCTCAATTTTGGAAAATGTTTCGACGTACATTGTGGATTGTCGTTTGGGCAACGCTCGGTGCATTACTACTCGGTTTCGTTTACGCTTATGTAATTGCCTATACGGACGTGCGTGGAAAAAAGGTGATGCAACTGTTGTTAATGATGCCGTTCATCGTCCCTTCTTACATTTTGACAATCGGTTGGACGCAGTTTGCTCAACTTTTTCAAATTAACTTGTACAGTATCGGCGGTATTATTTTCGTATTAATGATCAGTCATTTCCCCCTCGTTTTTTTATTTACGCTAACGATGTTACAACGTATCCCTTTAGAGTTAGAACAAGCGGTACGTGTATCCGGCGGTAATCAATGGACGGTATTAAAACAAGTCACGTTTCCACTCGCTTTGCCAGGATTAGTAGGAGGTGGATTACTCGCCTTTTTAACGAATTTAGATAACTTCGGAATTCCTGCTTTTCTTGGAATTCCTGCGCATATTACAGTCTTGAGCACAGCGATTTATCAAGAAGTGGTCGGGTTTGGTCCAGGCGCATTTAGTCGAGCCGCCGCGTTATCTGCGATTCTCGCTGTGATCGCTTTAGTCGGCTACACGTTGCAAAATCTCATTTTAAAAAATAAGCAACATATTTCGGAGACGGCACCCGTCGTTACGACACCGCGTATTCCATTAGGGAAAAAGAAAATTTACGTAGAACTTATATTGTGGAGCAGTGTTCTTTTACTGACGATTGTCCCGCTTCTCGTTTTAGTTAAAACATCGGTAATTAAAGTGTACGGACTTCCGTTCCGTTTTGAAAATTTAACGTTGAGCCATTATCAATTTTTACTCCAGGATACGGATAAAGTGTGGAACAGTTTACAAACGAGCGGTATGTTTGCTGTCATTACGGTCGCACTCACAATCATCATCGGTACAGCGCTCGCTTACGTTCGATCTCGTTCGAATACGTTGACGAGTCGGTGGATGGAAGGGATGATTACGATTCCTTACGCACTTCCTGGTATCGTATTGGCTTTGTCGATGATTTTAGCATGGATGGAACCCTTGCCTGGGTGGAACCCAAACATATACGGAACAGGAAAAATTTTAATTCTCGCTTACTTTACACGCTTCCTCATTTTACAAGTGAAAGGGAGTGCGGTGGCATTTGCGCAAGTGAGTGTTGATTTAGAAGAAGCGGCACAAGTGAGCGGTGCTTCGCCATTTGCGAAATGGAAGGAAATTTTGTGGCCGTTAGTGGCGACAGGAGTAAGTATCGGGGCCTTATTTGTCGCCTTGACGACGTTTACGGAATTGACCGTATCTTCTCTTTTATGGTCGAGTGGAACAGAAACCGTTGGCGTTATGATTTTTAACTACGAACAAGCCGGATATACGACTTATTCGACGGCATTTTCTGTCATCGTTCTTAGTTTAATGGCAAGTGTTGCTTTGTTCGTGGCACTATTACTTCGGATGAAAAATAAAAAACGAGGAGGAATGATTCGATGATTCAACTGCAACGCGTTACGAAAAAATTTGGCGAAACGACGGCACTTCGAGACATTGACTTAACAATTGAGGAGGGCGAGTTTGTCGCAATTGTTGGGCCGAGTGGATGCGGAAAGACGACACTTCTTCGTTTGCTGGCAGGTTTCACTTCACCGACTTCTGGAGAAATTCGGATGGGCGAGACAATCCTCGCAAATGCTTCAAAGGTCGTCCCGCCAGAAAAAAGAGATATCGGACTTGTCTTTCAAAAATTTGCCCTTTGGCCACATATGACAGTCGCTGAACAAATCGCATTTCCTTTAAAACATCATCGCTTTTTGCATCAAAAACGAGCATTTTCATCGATGGACGCTAAAGTAGAAAGTATGTTGCAACTTGTCGGCTTATCAGGATATGAAAAGCGTATGCCTCACGAATTATCAGGAGGACAGCAACAAAGGGTCGCCATCGCGCGCGCTTTAGCAGCTTCACCTCAGTTATTATTGATGGATGAGCCGTTAAGTAGTTTAGACGCAGCGTTACGCATCGAATTGCGCGATGAAATTCAAACGATTCATCGCACGTTACAGCCATCCGTCGTCTATGTCACCCACGATCAAAGCGAAGCACTCGCCATGGCTGATAAAATCGTCGTCATGAAAGACGGACGCATCGAACAAATGGGAGACCCTACAAGCATTTATTATCATCCCGCTACCCCTTTTGTCGCGACATTTGTCGGAAAAGCGAATATTTTAAACGGTGTTTGGAGGGGGGAGCATTTTTATCCGTATGGACATCCTTCTTTTTATTGGGTTGTCCCCGACATCCCGGATGCTTTTAAAGAAGCGGGGCAATGTCCGATTCGTCCCGAGCAACTTCATTTGAAGCGGAGCGGAGAAGGACTGCGTGGAATTGTGGAAAACGTATCGTTTCAAGGGAGAGAAATGTATTACACCGTGCGAGTAGGAGAACAAAGATTAACAATTATTTCATCCGCTCCTCAAATGGCTCAAATTGATGAAGAAGTAGTTATTGAGTGGGAAGGAATATCAAATGTCGCATCCAGTAAAATGACTACTCGATCGTATGAAACAAATTGAATCGTTCAAAGATGAAAATAAAGAATCAGCCTTCTACTAGAGGAAAGTAGGAGGTTTTTTTCTATAATTTTTGCTAAAACTTAAATTTAAACGATAAAACTTCGACATATTAGGGAAATCAGTACTTTTCATATGGAAGATTTAGTATGATGAAAGGGGATAAAGGAGGAGAAGATAGAATATGTCGAAATTTATAAAGTGGTGGGTCGTATTATTTGCGATTTTGTTGCTTCCTATTTCAGTAGAAGCTTCAACATTTCAAGATGTTCATCAATATGACGATGAAATTCAGTATTTAGTCGAACGCGATATTATTAAAGGCTATTCGAATGGTACATTTAAACCGTCGCAACCGATTACGAGACTACAAGCGATGCAAATGATTTTACGTGAAAAAAAGATCACTGTTTTTGAAAATGTCGAAAACCCGAACTATAAGGACGTAAAAGAAGGTTCTTACGGTTATGAAGTCATTGCGAAAGCAACAGAACTAGGCATTATTTCAGGAAAAGTAAAAAATGGCGAACGTTATTTTGAACCACATGCTGCTGTAACACGCGCCCAAATGGCTAAAATGATGGCTCTCGCGTATGATTTGGAAACAGATCAAACGTACACGTTTACCGATGTAGCGAACGATGCTTGGGCAAAGCCATATATCGATGCTTTGACAGAGGAGCGCATCATTGCCGGATATGGAGACGGATCGTTTCGTCCGAATGCACCGATGCAACGTCAACACTTTGCGCTTTTCATGGCGCGTCATTTACATGATGATTTTAAAGTAGCGGAAAAGATGGACGATTTACTCGTTCACTTTATCGATGTCGGACAAGGCGATGCGACACTCATTCAAACGCCAACTGGTCAAAATATTTTAATCGATGCGGGAGAACATTCAGCAGGTCAAAAAGTGGTAAGCTTTTTAAAACAAAAAGATGTCGGGAAATTGGACCTTGTCATTGCGACTCATGCGCATAGCGATCATATCGGTGGAATGGCGACCGTACTCGCGAACTTCCCCGTTACGCAATTTTTAGACAGTGGAAAACCGCATACGACAGAAACGTATTACAATATGTTAGCGATGATTGATCAAAAAAACATTGCGTTTCAAGTGCCGAAAGTAGGCGACCGTTTTACATTTGGTGATTTTGCTTTAACGGTCGTTCATGTCGATTCAAAAGCAAGTAATTTAAACAATGCTTCGATTGCAGTGAAAGGAACGTACGGTGATGTCAATGTGTTGTTGACAGGCGATGCTGAACAACAAGCAGAACAATCAATGGTCGCACGTGGTGGATTGCGTAGTGATATTTACAAAGCAGGGCATCACGGATCGAACACGAGCAGCACCGCAGCACTTCTTCAAATGGTGAAACCGAAGTACGTCGTATTTTCTTACGGAGAAGGCAATTCGTACGGGCATCCACATGCGGAAGTGATCCAGCGCTTAAATTATTATAAAACGAAAAACTACTCGACTGCGACATCAGGAAACATTACATTCCGAACGAATGGCAAACAAATTCACGTGTCGGCTCAACCGTTTACAGGTACGGGAACGATCTCAAAACCAACGCCACAACCGAAGCCGACACCACCTGCACTAACACCGAACGAAAAACCAAAGCCAACACCAAAACCGGAACAACCGACGGGGCTCATCAGTATTAATCATGCGACACAGCAACAACTGGAAACAATTCCGGGCATCGGAAAAACATTATCGGCACGCATTATCGCAGGGCGTCCTTATACGAATACAACACAACTACTCCAAGTGAAACAACTAGGACCGAAAACATACGAAAAAATGAAACCGCATATTACGTTGTGAAGCGATACGAATTGCGCGATTTTTTATAAAGTTTAAAAGTGCCTCCTAATGAAGTGAAAGCTTGATGGGAGGCACTTTTGTTGTTTGAATAGGTGAACTCCATCATTTACGAACTTTTTATAAATTGTAAGAGATAGCTTGCGAGAAAAGGGGAAATAATGCACAATATGTAGGAATAGAAGAGTGAAAACCCCTCCTGAAAAATTCAAAACAGATGGAAAGTATTATTTTACATATATAGCAAAAAATCGCTTAGGTATAGAAAGGAAGAAGTTATGAAATTACTTATTATCACGATTTTATTAGTAAACATTAGTTGGTTACTTATCCACCTATACGATACTTATTACGCTGACCTTTACTCGATTGAACATTGGTTATTTGTATTTCCTATAATCTTAACTATTTTCCTCATCTTCATTTTAGTAAGTGACTCTTTTAAAGCGAAAGACAAACGTGATTAGAAATAAAAACAAGCATAAAATATAAAAGTGCCTCGTATGAAGTGAAAGCTTAATGTGAGGCGCTTTGTTATTTGAATATGTGAATTGTATCATTCACGATCTTTTATAAAGTGCAAGAGGTCACTTGAAAGAAAAAGGGAAATGAGGCACAATATGTAGTAATTGAGGGATCCAAACACACCCCCTCGTAGTCTCCCTCTACACAGAGGGAGTGGATTGAAATATCCCCATCGTGTCCGGTGTTTTTTGACCTAGATGTCTCCCTCTACATAGAGGGAGTGAATTGAAATCGCAACTTCACATTGCCTTTTACAGGACTAGCAGTTTTATTCTACATAAGCAAATAGAAACATCTATTTGACTATATTCCTCTTTTGTGGTAAAAATAGTATAAATATTACAAAAGATGAAGTGTTGAGATAAAAAAATAAATATGCTAGTCTATCTCATGTACGTTAGTCTCATCGTTCATACGATCGGTGAGGGGATTGAAATAATGTAGACGATGTATTAGAAAGGCTAGCAAATTTAAATGATAAATTTGCTAGCTTTTTAATTTTATAAATTGACCTAAATTGCAATATTAAATGCAACACTTTATGTGAAACCACTATATAAGGTTTTTATGTCAATTTGT
>NZ_JBHTJF010000013.1:0-50983 GCF_042675605.1 Savagea faecisuis | reverse complement strand
AGGCCATTACCCCACCAACTAGCTAATGCGCCGCGGGCCCATCCTGTAGTGACAGCCGAAACCGTCTTTAAACATCGCACCAGGAGGTGCGATGGATTATTTGGTATTAGCCCACGTTTCCGCGAGTTATCCCAATCTACAGGGCAGGTTGCCCACGTGTTACTCACCCATCCGCCGCTAACGCAAGAGGTGCAAGCACCTCTTTTGTTCGCTCGACTTGCATGTATTAGGCACGCCGCCAGCGTTCGTCCTGAGCCAGGATCAAACTCTCAAAAAGAAAGCGATCCGCTTCGCGATACTTCGTCAACTTCAATCGCTCATTTCAGTCACGTATTGAATACGCTCCTTCATTCGCTCTTTCGTTTCCTCGTCTCGCTCGCGTCTCGTTTCTTTTTCTGTTTTCACAGAAAAAGAGAAATTTGAGTAAGCTCAAATTTGCTGGCATCTTTTATAGATGTTCAAATTGTTTGTTTCGATATCCAACGGGGTTGAATAAAGAAACGGTTTATTTCATCAACAAGTTACTGTTCAGTTTTCAATGTTCATTTCGTCGCTTTCTTGAAGCAACTCTTATATCGTAACTCAATGTCATTCGCTTTGTCAACAACTTTTTAAAAGTTTTTTTCGAAAGGTCAAATGCTTATTAAGTTCGTGTTGCAAAAGCAACGTTTATAACTATATCAAGGTTATTTTAAAATTGCAACCCTTTTTTAAAAATAAAAAGAGCATCTCGATTTTTCGAGATGCTCTTTCACTCTCCCTTCATCTAAAGGACAGCTTTCATGTAATACATTTTTTCTTTTAAATCGATGACTTCATCATCTACTTTTACAATTGGACGATATATATTATCTTTATTTTCATGTACAACTACTCCAATTGCTTTATTGTTTAACTCTACTTGTGTTCCTATCGTAACAAAGCCTACTAGTTTTTGAAGTTGTTCAATTACTTTTAAATCATATTTTCCATACTGTTCATAACGCATGTATTCAATCGCTTCAACTTCACTTAAATCAGAACGATATGGTCTCTTCTCAGTCAAAGCACAGAAAACATCAGCAACTGCTAATATTTGAGAAATTTGATGAATCTCTTGGTATTTCGACTGTAATGGATAACCTGATCCATCCATTCTCTCGTGATGTTGAACGATTGCTGTTTTTATTTCCGGCTTTAAAATAGGTGAGTTTTGAATACTCGTGTAACTATGAATGACATGTTTTCTTATTTCCATACGCTCTTGTTCTGTTAAGTCTCTCGTTTTGTTTAATAAAGTCATCGAAATTTTAGCCATTCCTGCATCCATTAAAAGGGCAGCCAAACTAATTTGATTTTGTTCAGCTTTAGAATATCCAAGCTCTTTAGCTAATAAAGTGGCTACGATACTTGTTCGAAGATGATGATGATAAATATAATCTTCCACAATAATTTTACGTTTTAGATCATAAATTGTATTTTCTGATTCAAAGAACATTTCAATCAGAGGGATAATAATTTGTCTCGTATGAGGAACATTCACTTTACTACCAGAGCGTAATCGATCATATTCCATTTTATAATTTTGATACGACTCTCGATAAACAATCTGAAAATCATCTTCGTGTTCATGCTCTTCTTCTTGAATGACTTCTTCTATGAAACGTTTAACTTCCATATCTTGAGTCGGGCTTTTTTCTTTTCTTACTGCTGGACGCACTTCTACGATCTCATCTTCTTCAATTACACGCACAAGCACTTGTACGATATCAAACTGTTTCAATACATTAATTTGGACATCTGTTACGAGCGTCCCTTTTTTAACAATTGGAAATTTAGTGTTCGCAAAGACATCTTCTTCGATAATATCTCCAACTTCAAGTTCACTTACTACCTTTATTTCAGCCTCCATGATTCCACCTCAACTCTCATCATTCGGACTGATCATCATCTTCTTCGTCTAACAAATCGTCTTCTTTCACTACTTTCGCAACCGTTGCGACAAATTCCCCTTCATCGATACGAATTAAGCGAACTCCTTGTGTATTTCTGCCGAAGACTGAAATATCATTGATATCCATTCGAATGATGATTCCATGTCCTGTAATAATCATAATATCTTCTGTACCTTCTACAGATTTCATTGCGACTAGCTTACCGTTTCGCTCAGTGATTTGTGCTGTTTTCAGCCCTAATCCTCCACGTGTTTGGATGCGATACTCCGCCGCTGGAGTTCTCTTTCCGTACCCTTTCTCAGTGACGATTAACACTTCATGCTCTTCGTTTAATAGATCCATACCGATGACATAGTCTTCTTCACGTAAACGGATACCGATCACTCCACCTGCAGTACGTCCCATTACCCGAATATCTGACTCTTTAAAACGGATGAGCATACCATCTCTCGTTCCGATGATAATATCTTCTTCATTCGATGTTAATTTCACACCGATTAATTCATCGTCACCTCTTAAAGTTAACGCTATAATTCCGTTCGTTCGGATATTTCGATATTCTTGGATAGAAGTTCGCTTCACAATCCCTTGTTTCGTTGCGAAGAATAAATACTGTTCTTCATCAAATTCTGGGATTGGAATCATCGCGGTTACTTTTTCATCCTTTTCTACTTCTAATAAGTTAACGATCGGCAAGCCTTTTGCAGTTCGACTATATTCTGGAATTTCATATCCTTTTTTACGGAATACGCGTCCTTTAGAAGTGAAGAATAAAATCGTATCGTGAGTTGACGTATTCAATAAATGTTCTACGAAATCATCTTCGTTCGTTCCCATTCCTTGAATTCCTCGGCCTCCACGACGTTGACTGCGATACGTATTTGAAGGTAAACGTTTAATGTAACCGTTATGTGTCAATGTTAAGACTAAATTTTCTTCTGGGATGAGGTCTTCATCTTCAATCATTTCTAAACCAGTCGTCGTAATTTCCGTACGACGTTCATCCGCAAAACGTTCTTTAATTTCTAAAAGCTCTTCTTTAATTAAATTTAATAACGTTTCATCGTCAGCTAAAATCGCTTTTAACTCTTCAATTAACTTGAGAAGCTCTTTATATTCCTCTTCAATTTTATCGCGCTCTAAACCTGTTAAACGTTGTAAACGCATATCTAAAATAGCCTGTGCTTGACGCTCAGACAATTCGAATGTTTCGATTAATCCTGACTTTGCTTCCGCTGTTGTTTTTGAACCGCGAATTAAAGCGATAATTTCATCGATATGGTCTAAAGCGATACGAAGCCCTTCTAATATGTGCGCGCGTGCTTCAGCGCGTTCTAATTCGTATTGTGTACGACGACGAATGATGACGCGTTGATGATCTAAGTAATGTTGCAATATTTCACGCAACGATAATACTTTCGGTTCTTTATCGACTAAAGCGAGCATATTAATACCGAAACTCGATTGTAGAGCCGTTTGCTTATATAAATTATTTAAAATGACATTCGCATTCGAATCTCGACGTACTTCGATGACAATACGCATACCTGTACGGTCAGATTCATCTGCTAAATGTGTAATGCCTTCAATTTTCTTTTCACGTACTAATTCTGCTATTTTCTCAATGAGACGCGCTTTATTCACTTGATACGGTAATTCTGTAACGATAATTGTCTCTTTTCCAGATTTCGCCTGTTCGATTTCTACTTTACCGCGGATCATAATCGAGCCACGACCTGTTTCGTAAGCGCGACGAATACCGCTGCGACCTAAAATGATCCCGCCTGTTGGAAAGTCTGGTCCTGGCATAATTTCCATCAATTCTTCTGTCGTCAATTGTGGATTGTCCGCAACAGCGAGCACCGCATCAATCGCTTCTCCTAAGTGGTGAGGAGGAATATTCGTTGCCATCCCTACTGCGATACCGCTCGTTCCGTTAACGATTAAGTTCGGATAACGGCTCGGTAAAACAGTCGGTTCTTTTTCGTTACCGTCATAGTTTTCTTGGAAGTCGACCGTATTTTTATTAATATCTCTCAACAATTCCATCGAAATTTTAGACATTTTCGCTTCGGTATAACGCATAGCTGCTGCCGAGTCACCATCGACCGATCCGAAGTTCCCTTGTCCATTTACTAGCATGTAGCGATAGTTAAAATCTTGCGCCATACGTACCATCGTTTCGTATACAGCACTATCTCCATGCGGGTGATACTTACCGATAACATCCCCGACGATACGGGCAGATTTTTTATGTGATTTGTCCGCTGTAATGCCTAATTCATGCATCGCATATAAAATACGACGGTGAACAGGCTTCAATCCGTCACGTACGTCTGGTAAAGCACGTGATACGATTACGCTCATCGCATAATCTAAAAATGAAGTCCTCATTTTCTTACTAATGTTAATTCTTTTTACACCACGGTTTGGCGTGTCAGCCATATACGTATACTCCTTTCGAAATCTTCACTTTATGCATCTAAATTCATAACTTGTGAAGCATTCTCTTCAATGAATCGTCTGCGCGGTTCTACTTCATCACCCATCAACTGTTCAAATACTTCATTCGCTTCGACAACGTCATCGAGTTGAACTTGTAATAACACGCGATGTTCTGGATTCATCGTCGTATCCCAAAGTGTGTCAGCATTCATCTCACCGAGACCTTTAAAGCGTGACACTTCTGGTTTTGGCGTTGCCGAGAGTGACGCCAACGTCTCTTCTAATTCTTCTTCGTCTAAACAGTAATATTCTTTACGACCTTGTTTTACGCCGTATAACGGTGGTTGAGCAATATACACATATCCCGCTTCGATTAACGGACGCATGAAACGGAAGAAAAATGTTAATAAAAGCGTACTAATGTGAGCACCATCGACATCCGCATCCGTCATAATGATAATTTTATGGTAACGAGCTTTCGATAAATCAAAGTCTTCACCGATTCCTGTGCCGAGTGCTGTGGTCATCGCTCGAATTTCTAAGTTCCCTAAAATACGATCAATTCGCGCTTTTTCTACGTTTAAAATTTTACCTCGCAATGGCAAAATTGCTTGGAAGTGACGATCTCGTCCACTTTTCGCTGAACCTCCTGCCGAGTCACCCTCAACGATATACAATTCACTAATTGCTGGATCTCGTGAAGAACAGTCTGCTAATTTACCTGGTAAGCTCGAAACGTCTAATGGAGATTTACGACGTGTCATTTCACGAGCATTTTTAGCAGCGATTCGTGCACGTGCTGCCATTAAGCTTTTATCGATTACTGTACGGGCTACAGTCGGATTTTCTAATAAGAAACGTTGGAATCCTTCTGAGAACAATTGATTCGTAATTGTACTTACTTCTGAGTTCCCTAGTTTCGTTTTCGTTTGCCCTTCGAATTGTGGATCCGGGTGTTTTACTGAAATAATCGCCGTTAATCCTTCACGAACGTCATCTCCTGTTAAATTGGCATCCGCTTCTTTTAATAAATTGTTTTTTCGAGCATAGTCATTGATGACCCGTGTTAAAGCTGTTTTGTAACCTGATTCATGCGTTCCACCTTCGTACGTATTAATGTTGTTAGCGAAAGAGTATAAGTTTTCAGCAAAACCACTATTGTACTGCATGGCAATTTCTAATGTGATACCGTCTTTTTCGCCTTCTACATAAATCGGTTCTTCGTGTAACGGTTCTTTATTTTTATTTAAATGTTCTACGTATGAGCGAATTCCACCTTCATAGTGGAATGTTTCTGTTTTTTCTTGTCCTTGGCGTTCATCCGAAATCGTAATACGTAAACCACGATTTAAGTAAGCGAGCTCTTTTAAACGATGAGCTAACACATCGTATTCGTATTCTGTCGTTTCTTTAAAAATTTCTGGATCCGCCTTAAAACGAATCGACGTTCCCGTTTCCGTCGTTTCACCGACCACTTCTAATTCTTTTGTAACGAGTCCACGTTCAAAGCGAATCTCATACACTTTGCCATCGCGTCGAACTGTCGCAATTGTTTCTTCAGACAAAGCGTTAACGACCGATGCACCTACTCCGTGTAAACCTCCAGACACTTTATAACCGCCACCGCCGAACTTACCTCCAGCATGTAAAACAGTCATGATTACTTCGACTGCTGGACGGCCCGTCGACTCTTGAATTCCTACTGGGATTCCTCGACCATTGTCATCCACACGAATCCAATTATCCTTCTCAATAAACACCTCGATATGATCACAATGCCCAGCTAACGCTTCATCGATACTATTATCGACAATTTCCCATACGAGATGGTGTAATCCTCTCGAGCTCGTCGTTCCGATATACATTCCTGGACGTTTCCGTACAGCTTCTAATCCTTCGAGTACTTGGATTTGATTGGCATCATATGCTGTTTGTACACTTTTCTCTTCCATAGCCAACTCTTTCACCAGTCCTTCCTTAGTCTTTCAATTGGGTGACAGTTCCTTCTTCTACTTCAAACATCGTCGCATTTTGAATCGTCTCGTGCGAGATTCCGTCGACATTCGTCGTCGTCACGAATGTTTGAACTTGTCCTTGCATAATATTTAATAAATGGGTTTGACGGTCATCATCTAACTCTGATAATACGTCATCTAATAATAAAATCGGGGGTTCTCCGACTTCTTGCTTCACTAATTCGATCTCAGCTAGTTTCAAAGAGAGCGCCGTCGTTCTTTGCTGTCCTTGAGAGCCAAATGTTTGCACATCGTAATCATTCACATAAAAACGCAAATCATCACGATGAGGACCGATCAATGTTAAACCGCGGTCTAACTCTTTTTGTTTTAACAGTTCGATTTCCTGTTGATAAATCTCTGCAATCTCGTCTTCCGACATCGTCCGTTCAAATTGCTTTAACGTCTTATATTCAATCGTCAACTGTTCTTTTCCTTGTGAAATACCGTCATGAATCGGCATCGCCCACTTTTGTAACAATTCCATAAAGTAAAAGCGACGGACGACAATTTTAGAAGCAGCTTGAATGAACTGCTCCGTATAAACATTTAACATTACTTCATTTTCTGTCGTTAAATGTCTTTTTTTCAAAATGGCATTGCGCTGCTTTAATAATTTTTGATATACGACGAGGTCGTGTAAATACGTTGCGGAAATTTGTCCAATTTCCATATCTAAAAAACGCCGTCTCACTTGTGGACTCCCTTTGACGATATTCAAATCTTCAGGTGCAAACATGACGACATTTAACTGTCCGATATAAGAACTTAGCTTTCGTTGTTCCAAATGATTCGCCCGAGCTATTTTACCTTTTTTTGTAATTTCTAATTGTAAAGGAATAGCGCCATACTTTTTAACAACTTCTCCCTTTATTTTACCATATTCTGAGTTCCAACGAATTAAATCACGATCGTTAGAGGTTCGGTGAGATTTCGTCATCGCTAAGACGTAAATGGATTCCATGACATTCGTTTTACCTTGAGCATTTTCACCGATGAAAACATTTACTTGAGGAGAAAATTGTAAGTCCAATGTTTCGTAATTTCGATAGTTCTCAAGCTGCAAACGTTTCATATACATCGACGCTTAACCTAGCTTTCGACTAATTTGAAATTTACCTTCATTTGGAACGAGGATAATATCTTGATCATACAGCTTTTTTCCACGTCGCTGTTCTTCTTCACCATTGATATAAACGACATATTCCGATAAATACCATTTTGCCATCCCGCCTGAACTAATCACATTGATCATTTTTAAAAATTGACCTAGTGTTACATATTCCGTATTAATCTCTACTCTTTCCATCACATTCAACTCTATTCTTATTTGTTTATCATTTTACTATTTTACCGAATAAATTGCATACAGTAAAACAGTTGTTCGTATTTTTAAGATTTAGTACATCTTATTAATTATACCCTTTTTTATTCCGCACTCGCAAAGTTTACCTTTTATAAGTAAGAAAAGAAGCCGACGAAATTTTTCTTGTTAAAATTTCGAAAGCTTCTTTTCAATCCTCAAAAATTTCCTCGCTTGTCGTCGCAACGTCTTTTCATTATACCATGAAATCATATTTTTCGCTTTTGAACTTCATTTGCACGTATATAAAAAAGTGCTGCCATCCATGAATGAAATGACAACACTTTTTTAACATTTAAATTAGTAAGTACGTACAGGGAGAATTAATTGTAATACTGCTTCGCTATCGACTGCTTTCAAAATGAACGGGCGCATAACACCTGTGAAATGAATGACAATTTCTTCACTTTCAATCGCTCGAAGCGCATCCATCATATATTTGGCGCTAAATGATATTTGAAGAGCTTCCCCTTCGATGGACGTTGCAGCTACGATTTCTTCGACTTTTCCTACTTCAGGTGAGTTCGATGTTAATTCGACTGTTGATTGATCTGTCGTTACGAGTCGAACGATGTTGTTGCGTTCATCTCGCGCTAACAAGCTCGCACGATCGATCGCTTGTAAAAATTCTTTACTCTTTAAAACGATTGAAGTTTGATATTCCGTCGGGATTAGTCGAGTTGTGTCAGGATATGTTCCTTCCAACAAACGTGAGTAAAATAAAATGCGTTCTGTTTTAAACAATACTTGTTGTTCTGTAAACAAAATATCCACAGATTCTTCTTTATCAATAATCTTATTTAGTTCTTGCAAACTTTTACCTGGGATTACTGCTTGAAATTCTCCTTCAGGTAAATCTTCTAATTGTGTGATGCGACGAGCGAGACGATGACTATCTGTCGCAATACAATAGAGTGCGCCTTCTTTTTTAATCCAATTAACACCTGTCAATACTGGGCGTGTTTCTTGTGTAGAGACAGCAAATCCTGTTTCGCGAATAATTGATTTAAGTAAAGGTGTCGCTATTGTAAATTGAATGTCATTTTCCATGTTTGGCAAAATTGGATACTCGTCCGCATTTGAACCGATTAGCTTAAATTCAGATCGGCCTGAGCGAATAACAACATCTTGTCCATTTGTCACTTCAAATAATACTGTATTTGTTGGGAGCTTTCGTACGATGTCACTAAAATAACGAGCTTGTACAACAATAGAACCTTGTTCGAATGTTTCAACAATCAACTCTCCGTCTTCTTCTAAAGGAATGAATGAACAAATTGTAATATCTGAATCGCTACCAGTCATCGTTACACCTTGATCATTCAATTCAATTTTTATTCCTGTCAAAATAGGTAATGTCACTTTATGACTAACAGCTTTCATTACATCGTTTAAACCGTTTAATAAATGAGTTCGATTAATTTCAAATTTCATAATGTCCTCCAGTATTTATATATTATTTTATTTAAAAGATAAGTAATAATAGTAATAGGGGCTGTGGATAAGTGGATAAGTGACTATAAGCCAATACTATCAACGTGTTAGCCGTGTGGATAAAGTGTTGATAATTTGTTTCGAATATCCACACTTATCAACAGTTAAACTCCGAGCAAAGAACGGATTTGTTGGATATCTCTTTGTAAATTTTGATCCTTTTCAAGCATCGTTGAGATTTTTTCATGAGCATGAATCACTGTTGAGTGATCTCGTCCTCCAAATTCTGTTCCGATTTTCGGCAAAGAAGAGTCGGTAAGCTCTCGTGATAAAAACATCGCAATTTGTCTCGGAAAAGCGATTGAACGTGTTCTTTTTTTAGAAGAAAAGTCTTCAAGTCGTATATTGAAATGTTCTCCGACAATTTTTTTAATCTCTAAAATGGTAATGACACGTGGTGTTGCGTCTGGAATAATATCTTTCAATGCTTCCTGCGCTACCTCAGGCGTAATCGGTTTATCCACTAGAGAAGCATATGCGACAACACGTGTTAAAGCCCCTTCTAATTCGCGAATATTCGAATCGATTTGATTCGCAATGTAAAGCATCACATCATCTGAAACGTTCGTCAAATTATCCGCATTTGCCTTCTTTTTTAAAATTGCGATACGTGTTTCAAGATCGGGTGGCGCAATGTCTGTTATGAGTCCCCACTCGAAACGAGAGCGTAAACGGTCCTCTAATGTAGAGATTTCTTTAGGAGGACGATCGCTTGAGATGATGATTTGTTTCGCTTCTTCATGCAGCGCATTAAATGTATGGAAAAACTCCTCCTGCGTTTGTTCCTTCCCTTCTAAAAACTGAATATCATCAATAAGCAGTACGTCTACATTGCGATATTGATTGCGAAAATCGTCCGCTCGATTGTCACGAATCGAATTGATAAATTCATTCGTAAACTTTTCAGAAGAAACATAAGCGACTTTTAGTTCTGGATTTTGGTCGATGACATAATGACCAATCGCGTGCATTAAGTGTGTTTTACCTAATCCAACTCCTCCATAAATGAATAAAGGATTGTACGCTTTCGCTGGAGCTTCTGCGACAGCTAAAGATGCTGCGTGAGCGAAGCGATTACCTGAACCGATGACGAATGTATCGAATGTATATTTCGGATTGAGCATTTGCGCGTAGTTTGGATTTACATCTGCTACATCTTGTTGAGAGCGCGTATTAGACCGTTTTAAATCTTCAGTCGGTAAAGAGTCAGGAACGACAAAGTGTACGATTCGATCGGCTCCTGTTTTGCTCGCTAATATTCCTGATATGAGATGGATGTAGTTCTTTTCTAGCCATTCTTGAGCGAATGTGCTCGGTACTTCTATAACAGCTGTTTCCTCATCGAAAACAATTAACTCTGTTTGTTTTAGCCAAGTTTCAAAACTCGGTTTAGCGATGCGTGATTTAATTTCTTCAAGCACATCGTTCCATAGTGAATCTAAATTATTCATAAGAGTGACACTCCTCCTTTTTAATCATTTCAAGACAACATATAAATTAGTTATCCACATAACAAACAGCTGTGGATAACTAAAATCAACAAGTGTGAATTGAATAATCCACGAGTGAAAAAGCTTTGTGGATATTGTATTTCCCAAAACATAGTTTTCAACAAACATGTAGATAAATCATAGCAAAGAAAGGCTTTAATAACAAGGAGTTATTCAAATTATCCATAAAAATAAGACATCTGTTGATAAAAGTTATCCACAGGTGTAGATTTGTTAATAAGTTGTTGATAAAGGTGAAACGGAAAGTGGGGGTGTATAAATATACAAACAGTGTTTTTTAGAAGTGTGAATAAAATTGTGGATAAAGCAGAAAGTTTATTTTAACATAAAAAAATGCAGAAAGGGGAACTGTTTTTTTCGATAAAAATGGATTGAATAGTAGTCCTCTTATAGTCATTTTGGAGAGAAGAAGGATCCAGTATAATCTTTGAAAGGCCTTGACAATAAAAGACAAGCTCGTTATAATGTTCAAGACTATTCATTCTAAGTTTAAACGAGATAGGATTATTGACACTGAAGAGGAGGTGTCTCGATATGAAACGTACATTCCAACCAAATAAACGTAAACGTAGCAAAGTTCACGGCTTCCGTGCACGCATGAGCACGAAAAACGGACGTAAGATTTTAGCAGCTCGTCGTCGCAAAGGAAGAAAAGTGCTTTCAGCATAAGGCCACTGTCATTCAGTGGTCTTTTTTTCTCGTTTATAATGAAGTAGATGCTGTGTAGAAGAAGGTGAAGAAGGCTTTGAGAAAGCAACAAAGAATTAAAAAGAACGAAGATTTCCAACAAGTATTTAAAAAAGGAACATCTTTCGCCAATCGACAATTCGTCGTATATATTTACCCAAAGGCGGATCAAACAGAACTACGCCTAGGATTGTCGGTGAGTAAGAAGTTAGGAAATGCGGTGAAGCGTAATCAAATTAAACGATACGTACGCCAAGCAATCTTTGAACTGCAGAGTCAATTAAAAGCCAATGTCGATTATGTTATTATCGCTCGAGTAGGAGCGACCGATTTAAATTTTCATGAAACGAAGAAGAGTTTGCAGCACGTTTTGCGCATCGCAAAATGTTTGCCGAAAGCGCGAAATGAAGTAAAATAAATGAATGGTCTATTTATAGAAAGAATAGCAGTTGAGAGGAAAGAAGTTTGGAGGAAAGCTCAATGAAGAAAAAGAAAATAGCTCTCATCCTTATGTTATCTGCACTGACAATCTTTTTAGCAGGTTGTGGAGATTTTAGAGAACCGATCTATTCAGATACAGAAGGATTTTGGAGTAAGTTCATCGTTTGGCCAATCGTAGCCTTCATTACGATGTTAAAAGATGTGCTCGGTACATACGGATGGAGTATCGTTGCCGTAACAATTATCGTTCGTGTTATTTTATTACCATTAATTATTCAACAAGCGAACAGTTCAAAGGCGATGCGAGAAATCCAGCCGAAAATGAAAGCTTTACAAGAGAAGTACAAATCGAAAGATGCGGTAACGCAAGAAAAGTATCGTGAAGCGATTCAGCAATTGTTTACAGAAAATCAAGTGAACCCAGTAGCAGGATGTTTGCCAGCGCTCGTTCAAATGCCGATCATCATCGGATTGTATCATGCGATCAGCCGTATGAATGCGACGCCTGAAATTGAGCTAGGCACATTTTTAGGTTTCCAATTAGCTGAGCAAAGTATCGTATTAGCGATTATAGCGGGGGTTGCGCAGTTCGTCGTGTTAAAAACAGGACCTGCTATGGATAACCCACAAATGAAAACGATGCTTTACATTATGCCATTTATGATTATCGGATTCGGTCTCTTTTTACCAGCAGCGATTTCACTTTACTGGATTATCGGTAATATCATTATGTTGATTACGAACATTTTCTTATATAAACCGTTCGCGAAAGAGCCAGTTGTCGTGGAGGAACCGAAAAAGAACAATAAAAGAAAAGGAGGCAAACGTAAAAAATGAAACAAATTGCACAGACAGGAACGACCGTAGATTTAGCGATTCAAGAAGCGTTAAAGCAGTTAAATACAACTCGTGAGCATGTTGATATTGAAGTGATAGAGCAAGGTCGAAAAGGTTTTCTTGGATTTGGTGCAAAAGATGCGAAAGTTCTCGTAACGAAAAAAGAAACACCTCCCGTTGTACAAGAGCCAGTGGAACAGTCAAATGAGCCAGAACGAGTTACTGCGCTTGAAGAGGAACAAGAACAATTAGTGGAAGAATTAATCGTTCCTGAAATTATAGACGAAGAAACAACTGTCGTTGAAGAAGAACCGGTTGCTGCGCCAGAAAAAGTTATCCCCAATGTGGAAAACGAAGAACTTTTGATTGAAAATTCCGCAAAAGATTATATTTTAGAAATCGCAAATGAATTAAATTGTTCCGATGTGGACATTACTGTGGATGGTGTGGGTAAGTATGTGGATATTCAAATCGATACACCAGATGCGGCGATGTTAATCGGAAAACGCGGTCAAAATTTAAATGCGTTGCAACAATTGACGCAACTCGTAGTGAATCAACATTCTACTCGCTTTAAAGTAGTGCGTATGAATGTAGGCGACTACCGTGAACGTCGCGAACAATCGCTCATTCATTTAGCGAATCGCATGGCTGACCAAGCTGTTTCAAAGCAACGTAAAGTAAAATTAGAGCCGATGCCATCATATGAACGGAAAGTCGTGCATCATACACTCGCGGCTCGTATCGATGTCGATACGTATTCAGAAGGTAGCGATCCGTACCGTTATTTAGTGATTGAACCGTTACAATAAGCCAATTGAAAAGTTCGAGATTTCGTTTACAATTTGAAGAAGAGCGTTCGTCCGCTCTTCTTTTTTGTCCGATTAAGAACGAGAAATGAAAAGTGCAACACAATTGTTGTTGCGTTATGATAAAAGAAAGATTGAAGAAGGTAGAAGGTGATCATATGTCGTACGAAACAATCGCAGCGATTTCAACGCCGATGGGAGAAGGGGCTATCGGTATCGTACGTTTAAGTGGAGAGGAAGCGGTCGACATCGCTTCGCGTATTTTTCGCTCTCCTCATAAAAAAGTATTAACAGAAGTGCCGAGTCATACGATTCATTACGGCCATTTAGTTGAACCCTCGACGGAACAAGTCGTCGAAGAAGTAATGGTATCCGTTATGCGAGCACCGAAAACATTTACGAAAGAAGACGTCGTCGAGATCAACTGTCACGGTGGTATCGTATCGGTCAATCGTGTGTTGGAACTTGTGCTTTCGAATGGTGCACAACTTGCAGAACCTGGAGAGTTTACGAAGCGTGCCTTTTTAAACGGCCGAATCGATTTATCACAGGCGGAAGCAGTCATGGACGTCATTCGTGCTAAAACGGACGAAGCGATGGATATCGCGCTCGGTCAAATGGACGGTCGTCTCTCACGTTTAATAGGCGCTTTACGTCAAGGAATTTTAGAGACGCTCGCTCAAGTAGAAGTGAATATCGATTATCCGGAGTATGATGATGTCGAGGAAGTGACGATTCCACTTTTACGTGAAAAAGCGACGTGGATCATGGAAGAAATTGAACAATTACTCGAAACATCAAAACAAGGAAAAATTATTCGAGAAGGGCTTCAAACCGTCATTATCGGTCGTCCAAACGTTGGAAAGTCGTCGCTTTTAAACAGTCTCGTTCAAGAAAATAAGGCGATCGTGACAGACATCGCAGGGACGACTCGTGATATTATAGAAGAGTATGTCAATATTAAAGGCGTACCGTTAAAATTAGTCGACACAGCGGGAATTCGCGAAACGGAAGATATCGTTGAGCGAATCGGTGTAGAACGCAGTCGCCAAGTATTAAAACAAGCGGATTTAATTTTGCTCGTTTTAAATGGTGCAGAGGCGTTAAGTGATGAAGATCGCCACCTCTTTGAAGCGGTCGACGGATTTGAAACGATCGTCATCGTCAATAAGACAGACTTGCCTCAGGAGCTTAACTTAGAGGAAGTTAAAACATTGGCGAAAGATTCTCCGATTGTGACGACTTCGCTCGTGCAAGACGAAGGAATTAATCAATTGGAAGATGCGATTCGAGAGCTGTTTTATAGCGGTTCATTAGAACAAGCGGATTTAACATATGTTTCGAACGTTCGTCACATCATCTTATTGAAAGAAGCCCATCGTACGATCGCTGAAGCATTAGAAGCAGCAGAAATCGGAGTACCGATCGACATGGTACAAATCGATTTAACCCGAACGTGGGAGTTGCTTGGAGAAATTGTAGGCGATACGATGAAAGATAGTTTAATTAATGAGTTATTCTCGCAATTTTGTCTAGGGAAATAAATTTAAAATAGAGGAGATGAACGAACATGGGCCAGTTTGAAGCAGGCACTTATGATTGTATCGTCATCGGAGCAGGACATGCCGGAGCAGAAGCAGCATTAGCAGCAGCGAATCGAGGAGTGGATACACTTCTTTTAACGATGAATTTAGATATGATTGCTTTCATGCCGTGTAACCCATCACTTGGGGGACCAGCGAAAGGAATCGTCGTTCGAGAAATCGACGCATTAGGAGGCGCGATGGGTAAAATTATCGACCGCTCCCACATTCAAATGCGTATGTTAAACACAGGAAAAGGTCCAGCTGTACGTGCTTTACGTGCGCAAGCGGATAAAGTGACGTATCAATCTGAAATGAAAAAATTAATCGAAACGACAGACAACTTAACATTGCGTCAAGCAGTCGTCGATGAGTTGATTGTGGAAGACGATGAAGTGAAAGGAATTATCACGCATATTGGTGCCATTTATCGTGCGAAAACGGTCATCATTACGACAGGAACATTTTTACGTGGAGAAATCGTCATCGGTGATTTACGTTACTCCAGCGGACCGAATAACCAAATGCCATCTGTGAAATTAGCAGAAAGCTTGGAAAGTCTCGGGTTCGATGTCGTTCGTTTTAAAACGGGAACACCGCCACGTTTGAATAGTAAGACGATCGACTACAGCAAAACAGAAATTCAACCAGGTGACGATGTACCACGTGCATTCAGTTATGAAACGACAGAGTACATCATGGATCAACTGCCTTGTTGGTTGACGTATACGACACCTTTAACCCATCAATTAATCAATGATAATTTACATTTAGCACCGATGTATTCAGGAATGATTAAAGGCCGCGGACCGAGTTACTGCCCATCGATTGAAGATAAAATCGTTCGCTTTGCGGATAAAGGGCGTCACCAAGTCTTTTTAGAACCAGAAGGACGCAATACGAATGAAGTATATGTACAAGGACTTTCAACAAGTTTACCTGAACATGTTCAACGCCAATTAGTGGCGAGTGTACCTGGTTTAGAAAATGCGGAAATTATGCGTGCGGGTTATGCGATCGAGTACGATGCGATCGTACCGACACAATTGTGGCCAACATTGGAAACGAAAAAAATTAAAAACTTATACACAGCGGGCCAAATTAACGGCACGAGCGGTTATGAAGAAGCGGCAGCTCAAGGGTTAATGGCAGGGATTAACGCAGCGAGCCGCGTCTTAGGGAAAGAAGAAGTCATTTTAGGACGCGATGAAGCGTATATTGGCGTTTTAATCGATGATCTCGTCACAAAAGGAACGTTAGAACCGTATCGACTCTTAACATCGCGTGCAGAATATCGTCTATTATTGCGCCACGATAATGCGGATATGCGTTTGACAGAGCTGGGACATGAGATCGGTTTAATTCGTCCACAACGTTATGCACAATTTACCGAGAAGAAACGTCAAATTCAAGAAGAATTAGAACGTTTAGCACAAGTGACGGTAAAACCGACAGAAGAAGTGCAAGCTGTTTTAGCAGAAGCGAACAGTACACCGATTAAAGAACCGCTAAAAGCGATCGACTTATTGAAGCGACCAGAAGTGATGTATGCGCATATTGAAAAAATTGTGCCTGCTGATACTCCGGTAGATGAACAAGTCGCGGAGCAAATTGAAATCTTTACAAAATATGAAGGCTATATTAAAAAATCACTTCAACAAGTCGATAAAATGAAAAAGCTAGAGAATAAAATCATTCCAGAAAATATCGATTACGATGCAGTAGCGAATATTGCACATGAAGCGCGTGCTATTTTGAAAGAAGTACGTCCGCGCTCGATTGCACAAGCATCCCGTATTCCAGGGGTAAACCCAGCGGATATTTCCATCTTGCTTATTTATATTGAACAAGGAAAGATTGCCAAAGTATCGAATGAATGATGAGCGGAGCGTGAGGACTCGTTTCTCACGCTTTGCATATGTACATAAATTTGGGAGGCTATAACTTTTATGAATGAACAACAGTTTATCGAAGCGTTGCGCGCGAAAGGAATCGACTTGAGCGAGCGACAAATTGAACAGTTTCGCACTTACTTTACGGAGCTTGTCGAGTGGAACGAAAAGATGAATTTAACAGCGATTACGGATGAACCATCTGTTTATTTAAAACATTTTTATGATTCGATTTCTGCAGCGTTTTACGTTGATTTTTCAAAAGAGATGACCGTTTGTGATGTCGGAGCGGGAGCGGGTTTTCCGAGTATCCCACTCAAAATTTGTTATCCACACATTGAATTGACGATTGTGGATTCTTTAAATAAACGCATTACATTTTTAAACCATTTAGCAGATGAGCTTCAATTAGAAAACGTTCATTTCGTTCATGCGAGAGCGGAAGAATTCGGGAAAAATAAAGCGTATCGTGAACAATTTGATTTAGTGACAGCACGCGCTGTAGCACGTTTATCTGTATTGTCTGAGCTATGTGTTCCTCTTGTGAAAAAGGGAGGACAATTTGTAGCGATGAAAGGTGCAGCAGGCCCTGAAGAGTTAATCGATGCGAAAAGTGCCTTGAACATACTCGGTGTAGAATTAGTAGAACAGTTCGACTTTGAGTTACCTGAAGAAGATAGTGAACGTACACTTTATGTTTTCGATAAAGTGAAAGTGACGCCGAAAAAATATCCGAGAAAACCAGGCACGCCGAATAAATCTCCTTTATGATAAATTGATGAAAGCAGGTGTTGAGTCGCCATGAAAAATACTTTTGCCCGCTTGTTTGGCTCTTCGAATAAAGAAGAGGAAGAGGTCAAAGAAGGTGTCGAACAAATTGCGATTGAATTAATCGATCCGAACCGTTATCAGCCGCGTACTGTTTTTTCACAAGAGAAGATTGAAGAATTAGCTCTTACGATTCATACACACGGCGTCATCCAGCCGATCGTCTTGCGAAAAGTAGACGAACGCTATGAAATTGTCGCTGGAGAGAGACGCTTTCGCGCGATGCAACATCTCGGATGGAATGAAGTACCAGCACTCGTTCGCAAAATGGACGATCGTGAAGTCGCTTCAGTCGCGTTAATTGAAAACTTACAACGTGAACAACTGACAGCTATAGAAGAAGCACATGCTTATGCGCAATTGTTAGAGCTCCACCAATTGACGCAAGAAGCATTAGCACAACGTTTAGGGAAGAGTCAGTCGACAATTGCGAACAAGCTTCGCCTTCTGAAGTTGCCAGAGCGTATTCAAGAGACGATTTTAAACAAACAAATTACAGAACGTCATGCGCGCGCTTTACTTCGTGTAAAAGATGAGGAACAGCAGCTAAATATGTTAACTCGTTTATTAGAAGAACAGTGGAGCGTTAAACAACTCGAAGAACAAATTACGCTTTTAACAGCTGAAGTTGAAGCACCACCGAAGAAAAAGAAACCTCGTGTGAAAGTCATTAGCAAAGATGTCCGCATCGCATTAAATACATTGAAGCAATCCGTTCAACTCATCACAAAGAGTGGAATTGAAGTAGAAACGGAAGAAGTAGAAGAAGACGATCATTACGTCGTCATGGTGAAAATTCCGAAGAAAAAATAAAAATGGAAAAAGAGTGGAGAAATTATTCCGCTCTTTTTTCTTTTCTTTTTGTAAAGTAGCATGATTTGATACACTGAAAGAAAGTGATGAATGAGTGAGGATGTGAAATTAATGAAAACGACAAGTAAATCAGGATTACAAGCAATTTTTGGAGAAACGACCGTGGAAGAGACCGATCAATTCAAACATATTCCAGTTTCTCAAATTGATGCGAATCCGTATCAACCGAGACAGCAATTTGATGATGAGCAATTAACGGAACTATCTCAATCAATTGATCAATCTGGGGTCATTCAACCGATCATCGTTCGTCGTAAGGAAGGACGTTATGAACTCGTTGCAGGAGAACGCCGTTTACGAGCGACACAACTTGCTGGACATCAGCATATACCCGCCATCATTAGAGAAATTACAGATGTCGAATCGATGGAATATGCTCTATTAGAAAATTTGCAGCGGACAAATTTAAATCCGATTGAAGAGGCGCAAGCATATGAAAAACTAGCAACAGCATTGGATTTAAAACAGAGTGATTTAGCGAAGCGAGTTGGAAAGAGTCGTCCTTACGTTGCGAATATGTTGAGACTTTTAAATTTACCAGAAACTGTACAGCAACTGTTAATCGATGGGCAATTATCAAATGGACATGGCCGAGCTCTTTTAGGGTTGAAAAACCGATCCCAAATGGAACTACTCGCCGAACAAGCCGTCCATCATTACTGGAACGTTCGTCAAATCGAAAAGAAAGTACAGCAACTTAACGAAGATGTTTCACATGAAACAAAAAAAGCGACACCTCGCAATATTTTTATTGAAAGTGAAGAGCGCCAATTAGAGCAGTTTTTTGGCACGAAAGTTCAAATTAAACAGTCAAACAATCGCGGGAAAATTGAAATTGAATTTATGACAGATGAAGATTTAGAACGTATACTACAACTAATAAAGCAAGAATCGTAAGGAGGATTTTATGGCCATAACAGAAGAGCCTACGTTAACCGAGGAATTAAAGGAAGATTATGTACAAGTGGAGGAGTTTTTATTTAGCCCAGAAACATGGGAAGGGCTGACGCGTATTTCGATTCGTGTCATTCTCATTGCGATATTATCTTATGTCGTCGTTCGGGTAGCTAAAGTAATTATTCGTCGCATGTTTGCGATTAAGTATAAAGGGCCGATTAGACGTTCGGAAAGACGAGAACGCACATTGTTACTATTGCTAGAAAATACCGTCTCCTATGTCGTCTATTTCGCTGCGATTTTAGCGATATTAGATGAATTTGGAATCGGGGTAAAGGGATTACTTGCAGGGGCCGGGGTACTTGGACTCGCTGTCGGTTTCGGAGCGCAAAACTTAGTGCGTGATGTCATTACTGGATTCTTTATTTTATTTGAAGATCAGTTTTCGGTAGGAGATTACGTTCAAATTGGACAAGCGACAGGAACTGTAGAAGAAATAGGACTTCGTACGACGAAAGTAGCCGCTTACGGAGGAGAAGTTCACATCATTCCGAACGGAATTATCTCGGAAGTGGTGAATTATTCTGTGCGCAATTCTTTAGCCATTTTAGATATCGGCATATCGTACGAGACGAATATTGCGCATGCAGAGCGAGTGCTCACTGATTATTTAGAGCGCATGACGGAAGAAGAATATCCCGAAATAGTCGCGCCAGCACAATTTGTCGGTGTTCAAAACTTAGCAGCTTCTGAAATTGTGTTACGTGTAACTGTTGAAACACAACCGATGATGCAGCACGGTTTAGCACGTCGTATGAGAGCTGAAATTAAAGAGTTATTTGACGAGGAAGGAATTGAAATTCCGTATCAAAAAATGGTGATTTATCAGCAAAAGGAGAATGTAAACGATGAGCGAAAAGACATTTGAATTGAATGATGTAGTAGCGATGAAAAAGCCACATCCGTGTGGTACGAATGAATGGAAAATTATTCGAATGGGAGCGGATATTCGCATAAAATGTCAAGGATGCGATCATAGCGTCATGCTTCCACGAAATGAATTTCAGAAAAAAATGAAGAAAGTACTTCGCCAAGCGGAGTAAAGATAGACAAGAGTAGGGTTTATCCATATAATAGAAGAGTTGAAAAAGAACCGGAAAAATAAGAAAGGTTGTGGAATGGCATGGCTTTAACAGCTGGAATCGTTGGTCTTCCAAACGTAGGAAAATCAACATTGTTTAATGCGATTACAAAAGCTGGAGCTGAAGCAGCGAACTACCCGTTCTGTACAATTGACCCGAACGTAGGAATCGTTGAAGTACCTGACGAACGTTTAAATAAATTAACAGAGTTAGTAGAACCGAAAAAAACGGTACCGACTGCATTTGAGTTTACAGATATCGCAGGGATTGTAGAAGGAGCGAGTAAAGGAGAAGGACTTGGAAATAAATTCCTCTCTCACATTCGTGAAGTAGATGCAATTTGTCAAGTCGTTCGTTGTTTCGCAGATGAAAATATTACACACGTATCAGGGAAGGTCGATCCTTTATCTGATATTGAAGTGATCAACTTAGAGCTCATTTTAGCGGACTTAGAAAGTGTTTCAAAACGTTTAGAGCGCGTGACGAAAATGGCGAAACAAAAAGATAAAGATGCGATGGCAGAAGAAATTCCATTAACGAAATTAAAAGAAGCGTTTGAAGAAGGACATCCAGCACGTTCGGTTGAACTTTCGAAAGAAGAGTTTGAATTGATTCGTGGTATGCACTTATTAACGATCAAACCGATGCTTTACGTAGCGAACGTTTCGGAAGATGAAATTGCCGATGTTTCAAATAACGAATACGTCCAAAAAGTACGTGACTTCGCAAAAGAAGACGGAGCAGAAGTAATTGTCGTCTGTGCGAAAATCGAAGAAGAAATGGCTGAATTAGAAGATGACGAGAAAGAGATGTTTTTAGAAGAGCTCGGCATTGAAGAATCAGGTTTAGACCAATTAATTCGTGCGACATACGATCTTCTCGGCTTAGCAACTTACTTTACAGCAGGCGTACAAGAAGTGCGTGCGTGGACATTCCGTAAAGGAATGAAAGCACCACAATGTGCGGGAATCATCCATACGGACTTCGAAAAAGGATTCATCCGTGCAGAAACAGTAGCTTATGATGATTTATTAGAAGCGGGTTCAATGACTGCAGCGAAAGAAGCAGGAAAAGTTCGCCTCGAAGGAAAAGAATACGAAGTGAAAGACGGCGACGTTATGTTGTTCCGTTTCAACGTATAATCCACAATATGTGCATAAGATGTCGATAACTTTAGAATATTCTTAAAGTTATCGACTTTTTTCATGAATCATCCACATCGTCCACAGCTAACTGTTGATAAACATACAGTTTAGGCTCTTGTGAGTCATCTTGAATGAGTGCATTTTGTGGATATTTTCTCAATTGTGCATACATTGCAAAGTCTCCTGCTGCTCCTCCTATTAATAAAGCGGCGAGTATGTACAATACACCGCTTTGCCAATAAAGGCCGAGGAGAGCTGGAATGACACCGGTCGTCCAAAACGGAAGTAATAGTGCTGCGCGCATCGCACGATTTGTCAGCAATTGATCCATCGTCGCATATGCGACACCGAGCTCTAAATTTAAACCGAACTGCATCTTTTTCCAAGGGACGCCTCCGAACAGTCGAAATCCGAGTAAGTGAAAAAATTCATGTAAGGCGATTAATACAATATATCCAATCACCGTTAAGAACAGTCCTGACCATGAAAAAGAAAAAATCCACGTTCCATACAATATGTAATCCACCACAATTAAAAACAATAGCGACCCGAGCGTAATCCATAAACTTTGCTTTGCGACTTCAGGTAGATTAAGTTCGATGATGGCATCCGGTTGCTTCATCCTGATCACTCCTAAAAATAAATAATGAAATCAATTGTCACATGAATAAAATCATGGTATAGTAAGTTGATGTGAGTATACATATACTTACTCCTTGTCTACATCTATTGTAGACCAAAGTCCATGAGGAGGTGACAAATGATGAAAAAGTACGAAATTATGTACATTATTCGCCCAACAGTTGAAGATGAAGCACGCAAAGCTTTAATCGAGCGTTTCGATGCTGTTTTAACTGGTGAAGGTGCTGAAATCATCGAGTCGAAAGAATGGGGCAAACGCCGCTTAGCTTACGAAATCGATGACTTACGTGAAGGATACTACCAGCTCGTAACAGCTAACGCTGACGGTGCTGCTATTGAAGAATTCACACGTCTTGCGAACATTAACGAAAATATCATCCGCCACATGGCAGTACGTATTGACGCTTAATTTTGCAAGTTTTCAATAAAATGAAAGGGGCTGTACTCTGATATGATCAACCGTGTTGTACTTGTCGGTCGTTTGACGAAGGATCCTGAATTGAAATATACCCAATCAGGAATTGCGGTAGTCCGTTTTACTTTAGCGGTGAATCGTACATTTACGAATCAACAAGGTGAGCGTGAAGCAGACTTTATTAACTGTGTCGCATGGCGCAAACAAGCTGAGAACATCGCTAACTTCTTGAGAAAAGGCAGCTTAGCTGGCGTAGATGGACGCATTCAAACGAGTAGTTTTGACGGAAAAGATGGTCAACGCGTCTTTATGACGGAAGTTGTTGCAGATAGTGTTCAATTTTTAGAGCCACGTAGCGCGACGCAAAATCGTCCGGAATCGGGCGGTCAAGCACCGAACTATGGTGGAGGAGCTCCGAATAACTTCGGTGGCAACCAAAATTACGGATACCAAAATCAGCAAAGCAACTTTAATCAGAATCAACAGCCGTCTTTCCAACAACCGAACGAACAAAATTATACGAATACAAATGATAATCCATTCGCATCGAACGATGGTCCAATCGAAGTTACTGACGACGATTTACCATTCTAGTTCAATGTTTGATATGGAGTGAAGGAAGGAGGAGTTTTGCATGGCACCACGTCGCGGAGGTCGTCGTCGTCGTAAAGTATGTTATTTCACTTCAAATAACATTACACACATCGACTACAAAGACACAGACTTACTTAAAAAGTTCATCTCAGAACGCGGTAAAATTTTACCACGTCGCGTAACTGGAACTAGCGCTAAATACCAACGTAAATTGACTACAGCAATTAAACGTGCACGTATTATGGCTTTACTTCCATTCGTTTCTGAAGAGCGTTAATAAGTATATAATGAAAAAGAGCTTTCCCTATGCGGAAAGCTCTTTTTTGTGTATTGTGAGAAGCTAACGAAACCTTTTGATTACAAAATGAAAAACGTGATACAATTGGAGAAGGTATTTTTTGAAAGTTTGCATTGAAGGAGTGTCGTTATGTCATTTACGATTCAGAAGTCAGTGTATTCCATTTTGACATTGTTGCTTGTCGGCATTGTCGGTTACGTACCTTTTTATGGGATGCTTGCACTTCTATTCATTCCTTTCCCTCTCATGCTGATTCGAATGAGCAGTAAGAGACAGGGTGGAATGATTTATTTACTCATATTATCTTTACTCACAATAGTGATCGCTCCCCTTCAATTAGGGATGACGTCCATCGCGTTTATGGCGATGGGTTACATGATCGGTGAGACTACGTTGTACCGAAAATCGAAGCTCGCTGTATGGAACGCAGCATCTATTACGTTATTAGTAGCTCTCGTATTACAGTACGTACTATCTGTACTCGTTTTACACGTGAACGCAATCGAATGGGTCCAAGATTTTTTACATACACAAGAGCGTCGAATCATTCAATTATTCGCTCCGTTAGATGAGACAGGAACGATGGAACAAGCGATTCAATCTGTCTTTTTAATGTATAATTTCAGTTTACCGACGTATGCGATCGTCGGAATTGTTATTTTAGCATTTTTATCTTTAAATATTGCATATTTCTTCGGTAAAAAAGCGGTATTTGGATTTGTATTTCCACGTTTCCAACCATTTTCATCGATGAAATTACCGATGATTACAGTCGTCTTGTACGGGATTTTATTATTGATGTCATTTTTACAATCATCTGATCTCGGTTCTTCATCTCATTTAATGATTTTAAATGCGATGAATATTTTCCGTATATTATTTTTATTACAAGGGATATCCTTTATCGTTTACGCTCTAAAGAAAGTACAATTGCCGATGATTTTAATTGTTTTATCGGGAATGGTTGCAGTGTTTTTCAACTCCATTACGGTAATTATAGGAATATTAGATACGGGGATTCAATTGAGAAGCTGGGTTGATCGCAAAATCGGAAAATAAGAGGAGATGATATTTATGAACTCGCAATTTCGAAAACGATTGATCCGTTATCCGCTCGCTGCGATGACTTTGTTAGGTGTCATTGCGGCGATTGCGCTATTCACTTTTCATTTTTGGATCGGTTTTATATTCACTGTACTCTTCGTCGTTTTAATCGGTATGATTTGGCGTGTAGAGGAACAGGATTATTTAGAAACAGAAGAGAAAATTCAATCGATTTCGTACCGGATGAAGCGTGTTGGAGAAGAAGCTTTATTGCAAATGCCAATTGGAATTGTGTTATTGGATGAACAAAATGATGTCGAATGGGCAAACGCGTACGCTAGTCACATTTTTGAGATGGAATCTTTAATCGGAAAATCGTTGGAACAAGAAGCGAAACCATTATGGAATATCGTTCAAAAAGAACAAGTGGAAGCGCGACAAATATTAATTGGCGAGCGCTATTTCGATATCGAATATAAACAAGAAGATCGTTTGTTTTACATTTTTGATGTGACACAAAGTCGCGAAGTCGAGTCTCGTTACGAAGCAGAACAGACTGTGCTCGGTATTTTATTGATTGATAACTATGATGAGTTAGCACAGCGAATGGACGATCAAACGAAAAGTCAGATGAATTCTCACGTCACATCTTTATTAAACGAATGGGCACTCCAACATCATATTTTCATGAAGCGCATCGCTTCAGATCGTTTCTTTTTAGTTTTAAATGAGCGCATTTTGTCTGATTTAGAAGAATCAAAATTTGCGATTTTAGATGATATTCGTGAGAAAACGAAAGAAGAATCTGCAGGGTTAACATTGAGCATCGGAATCGGAACTGGTGAATCCACTTTAATCGAGCTCGGTGAATTAGCACAATCGAGTTTAGATCTCGTGCTCGGTCGAGGTGGTGACCAAGTCGCGATTAAAAATACAGACGGTAAGCTTAAATTTTTCGGTGGAAAAACGAATCCAGTGGAGAAGCGTACGAGAGTGCGTGCAAGGGTCATCTCGCATGCACTACGCGATTTAATTCAAGGAAGTGACCAAGTATTTGTCATGGGGCATAAAATGCCGGATATGGACGCGATAGGAGCTGCAATCGGTGTGAGGAAAATGGCGCGCATGAACAATATTGAAGGATATGTCGTCATGGACTTCAATCAATTGGATGCGAGCGTACTTCGCCTAATGAAAGAAATTGAAAAAGATGAAGAATTGTATGCGCACTTCATCGATCCAGATACGGCGTTATCGATGATGACAGAACGTTCTTTACTGACAGTTGTCGATACGCATAAGCCAAGTTTAGTGATCGATGAGCGAGTGCTTCAAAAAGCGGACAAAATTGTCCTCATCGACCATCATCGTCGCGGAGAAGATTTCATTGATGATGCGATGCTCGTCTATATGGAGCCGTACGCTTCATCAACAGCCGAACTCGTGACAGAATTGATCGAATATCAACCGAAGCATGAGCGACTGACAATGTTAGAATCAACCGCGATGCTTGCGGGGATTGTCGTCGATACGAAAAGCTTCACATTGCGGACAGGTTCGAGAACGTTCGAAGCAGCTTCTTATTTACGGATGAACGGCGCAGATACGATTCTCGTTCAGCGATTATTGAAAGAGGACATCGACACGTACGTAAAACGTGCTAAACTAATTGAGAAAGTACAAGTAACAGAAGAAGGAATTGCGATTGTAGCCGGTGAACCTGGCGTTATTTATGGACCAGTATTAATCGCTCAAACCGCAGACATTTTATTATCGATGTTAGGTGTCGTTGCGTCATTTGTGATTGCGGCGCGAGAAGATGGTAAAATAGGAATTAGTGCACGATCTCTCGGAGACGTAAACGTTCAAATCGTCATGGAGAAACTCGGTGGTGGCGGTCACTTAACGAATGCTGCCTGCCAACTAGAAGTGGACTCTGTCGAAGAAGCGGAGCGTTTATTACGAGAAGCATTAGTGGATACTGACGAAGGAGGAAATGAATCATGAAAGTAATTTTCACACAAGACGTTAAAGGAAAAGGTAAAAAAGGTGAAGTGAAAGACGTATCACCAGGATATGCACAAAACTTTTTATTAAAAAATAATTTAGCAGTAGAAGCAACACCACAAAATTTAGCACGTTTAGAAGGTCAGAAAAAACGCGCACAAAAAGACGCAGCGGAAGAATTGAAAGAAGCTCAACAGTTGAAAGCAGTACTTGATGAGACGACTGTAGAAATGAAAGCGAAGTCTGGTGAGGGGGGCCGTCTATTCGGTTCTATCACGACGAAGCAAATTGCAGAAGCATTGAAAAAACAAAAAGATATTAAAGTGGATCGTCGTAAAATGGAATTACCGGATGCGATTCGTGCATTAGGTTATACGAACGTTCCAATTAAATTACATCCAGAAGTAACAGCGACGATGAAAGTGCATGTTACAGAAGAATAAACAGAGGAGTGACGGTTCATGGATCCATTAGATCGTGTTCCCCCCCATAATATTGAAGCGGAACAATCGATACTCGGTGCGATTTTTTTGGAGCCGGAAACGTTAATTACAGCATCTGAAATCATTATGCCGGTTGACTTTTACAAAGTAGCCCATCAAAAAATATTCGAAACGATGTTAGTATTGAACGATCGTGGAGAGCCAATTGACCTCGTTACTTTAACAGAAGAATTAAAAGCGGCAAATGAATTAGAAAACGTAGGCGGGCTCAGTTATTTAGGTGAGCTCGCCTCTACTGTTCCTACGGCAGCCAATATCGACCATTATGCGCGCATCGTCGAAGAAAAGTCGTTATTGCGCAAATTAATTCGCGTCGCAACGACGATTATCGATGACGGCTATACGCGAGAAGATGAAGTAGAAGAAGTGCTCGCGGAAGCTGAACGCAAAATGATGGAAGTATCGAGTCGCAAAAATGCAGGAGATTTTAAACCGATTGCGGACGTCCTCGTCGATACGTTCGAAAATATTGAGCGATTGCACAATCAAAAAGGTGATGTGACAGGGATTCCGACAGGATTTACTGATTTAGACCGCATTACAGCTGGATTTCAGCGTAACGATTTAATTATCGTTGCCGCTCGTCCTTCTGTCGGGAAAACAGCATTTGCGCTCAACGTCGCTCAAAACGTCGCAACGAAAACAGACGAGAATGTAGCGATTTTCAGTTTGGAGATGGGAGCGGACCAGCTCGTGATGCGTATGCTTTGTGCGGAAGGAAATATCGACGCTCAAGCGTTACGTACAGGGGATTTAGAAGATGAAGATTGGAAAAAGCTTTCCCTCGCGATCGGGACACTCTCGAATGCTGGAATTTTCATCGACGATTCTCCTGGAGTGCGTGTCAACGAAATTCGTTCCAAATGTCGTCGTTTAAAACAAGAACATGGCCTCGGAATGATCGTCATTGACTATTTGCAACTTATCATGGGAAGCGGTCGTTCAGGCGAAAACCGACAGCAAGAAGTTTCAGAGATTTCGCGTTCTTTAAAGGCGTTGGCACGTGAGTTGGAAGTGCCTGTCATCGCCTTGTCGCAGTTATCACGTGGCGTCGAACAACGTCAAGATAAGCGCCCGATGATGTCCGACCTGCGGGAGTCTGGGAGTATTGAGCAAGACGCAGACATCGTCAGCTTCTTATATCGTGAAGATTATTATGATAAAGAAACAGAGAATAAAAACTTGATTGAAATTATTATCGCGAAGCAACGTAACGGTCCGACGGGAACAGTGACGCTCGCCTTTAAGAAAGAATATAATAAATTTTTAAATGTCGACTGGAGTCAACAACCTCCGCCGAGTAATTTTTAAAGTCTTTCGTCCTTTATTAGGACGAAAGACTTTTTCTTTTATGGGAAAATCAGGGAGCAATACTACATTATCATTACAAATCGTTTACAAACGCTGAAATATTAAAAAAATATGATACTTTTATAAAGGTGTCATTTGAAGAAACAATGGTGGAGGGTATATAAATTATGAAAGAACAACGTCGTAATTGGAAAAAAACGATTCGTAACGGCGCATTCGTTGTTGCCTTACTTGTAGCAGCTCCAATTACTGCTAATTTAACTGCAGCGTCAGAACAAGAAGAATTACAATCGATTCAACATATATATATTAATGACGAGTACATCGGAAAAGTGTCTGATGAAAAATTCGTTGAAGAAACGAAAGCACAACTAATCGTAGAAGCGAACGAAAAAAATCCTAATTTGCATTACGTCATTGAGGATGAAGTAAAAGTTGTACCTGAGATGACATTCACAGGGAAAGCAAACAATAAAGAATTGACGGAAGACTTACGCGATGCATTTACAGTAGAAGCACAAGCGCATGTTGTAAAGCTAGACGATTATCGCGCAATGTTCGTTAAAGATGAAGCACAGTTACAGCGTGTGTTACATAAAATGAAATTGGATTACGTGTCAGAAGAAGACTTGAAAAAGCTGGAGCAAGATGGAGAAATTGAATTAAATGAACAACGTTTTACACTCGTTAATCTAAACTTTTCTCATAAAATTGTAGCAGAACCAGCGACGACGATTCCGACGCGGGTCATTTCAGACGAAGAATTGTATGAGCAATTAAAAAATGGTGTCGAACAAAAAACATATGTCGTTCAAGATGAAACGACATGGGAAGCAGTCGCTGAAAAACATAATTTAACGGCTGCCCATTTACAATCGATGAATCCATCGAAAGAAGTAAAAGAAGGGACAGAACTTGTCATCCAGCGACATTCACCGAAAGTGACTGTGGAACAAGTGTATGAAATAAAAGAAAAAGTAGACATTCCTTTTGAAAAAGTGAAAGAAAATGATTCGACGATTTTAAAAGGCGAAGAAAAGGTTACTCAGCAAGGTAAAAATGGTGTTCAAATGAACATTAACCGTGTTCGAAAATCGAACGACGAACGTGTAGGGAAAAGTATCGCTGATGAACAAGTGATTACAGAACCAGTTCCAGAAATTACGAAAGTAGGTACGAAAGAAATCCCTTCACGCGGTACAGGTACGTTCGCTTGGCCAGCTGTCGGAGGATACGTATCTAGCGGTATGGGTTACCGTTGGGGACGTATGCATGAAGGGATCGACATCGCACGTCCATCGAATCGTTCGATATTAGCTGCGGACAACGGAACAGTCAAAACTGCAACAGGACATCCGACATACGGAAACTATATCGTTATTAGCCACAATAACGGTTATGAAACATTGTATGGCCACTTATCATCGATTCAAGTCCGTCCAGGTCAAGTCGTATCAAAAGGAACGAAAATTGGTGTGATGGGGTCGACGGGACGCTCTACAGGAATTCATTTACATTTTGAAGTTCGTAAAAATGGAGCACTTGTGAATCCATTGTCTGTATTGCGCTAAAAATATCGGGAGAATAAGGTGATATACTCACCTTATTCTCTTTTTATTTCCAAGGAAATAAAAGGCGTTCTCGTGCGAAATATGTCAAAAAGTGATAAAGTGAGAAGATAGAATAGTTATTTGAGAAAGGAAATTATATGATGCAAGATAAAAAAATATTGGTTGTCGATGATGAGAAGCCAATCGCAGATATATTAGAATTCAACTTAAAAAAAGAAGGATTCCAAGTATTTTGTGCATATGATGGAGAAGAGGCGCTTGAGAAGGTAGAAGAAATTCAGCCAGACATTATGCTGTTGGATATTATGTTACCGAAGCGTGATGGCATGGAAGTTTGTCGTGAAGTTCGCAAAACGCATGATTTCCCAATCATTATGCTGACAGCGAAAGACTCTGAAATTGATAAAGTGTTAGGTTTAGAACTCGGTGCAGATGATTACGTGACGAAGCCGTTTGGAACACGTGAATTAATCGCACGAGTGAAAGCTAATTTACGTCGTCAAATGAAGGTAGAGACGGAAGAAGTAGAAGAGGAAACGAATGAAATTACAGTCGGTGCTTTAACGATTCAACCAGATGCGTATACAGTATCAAAGCGCGGAGAAACGATTGAATTGACACATCGTGAATTTGAATTGCTTTACTATTTAGCGAAACAAATCGGTCAAGTGTTGACGCGTGAACACTTATTGCAGACGGTGTGGGGATATGATTACTTCGGAGATGTCCGAACGGTAGACGTCACCATTCGTCGTTTGAGAGAGAAAATTGAAGACACACCAAGTCATCCGACATGGATTGTGACGCGTCGAGGAGTAGGTTATTACTTACGCGATCCAGAACAGGAGTAACAAATGCGCAAAGTGACATTTTTTCGCTCGATTCATGTGAAGTTCGTTTTAATTTACATTTTGCTCATTTTAATCGCTTTGCAAATTATCGGTTTATACTTTGCGAAAGAATTAGAACAGACACTAAAACGTAATTTCACGACTTCGATTGAAGATCGAGTTAATTTAATTGAATTTAGCGTTCGGGAGGAAATGCTCCGAGAACGAACAGAAAACGACCCAACATTAGAGCAAAGTTTAAGGGTCGTTCTTTCGAGTTTCACGTCGGAAGATATGAATGAAATTCGCGTCATCGATTCCAAGTATCGCATCGTCGCAACATCGGCGTTAGATAACCAATCGATTGTCGGCCAACGATCAACAGACGATACGTTAAAACGTTCAATAACGTCAGAAACCCCTTCAAAAATTGTTCTTGACCCGAAGCTAGGCAAACGTGTTCTCGTCCAGACGAGACCGATTGTCGTCGGAGAAGAAGTAATCGGCTCTTTATATGTCGAGTCGAATATTGAAAAAGTGTATAAACAAATCGATGAAATTAACCGCATTTTAGCAGTTGGAGCAGCTGTCTCATTATCGATTACACTCATTATTGGAATATTTATCGCGCGCACCATTACCCGTCCGATTTCGGATATGCGGAAGCAAGCGCAAGCGATGGCGAAAGGGAACTTCTCTCGAAAAGTTAAAGTGTACGGAAATGATGAGATGGGACAATTAGCAATTGCCTTCAACCATTTAACGAATCAATTACAAGAGTCTCAATCGACGACGGAAAGTGAACGGCGTAAATTAGCGTCTGTCTTATCCAATATGACAGATGGTGTTATTGCGACGGATCGTAAAGGCCGAGTGAGTTTAATTAACGATTCTGCTTTAGATATGTTGCGCACGACGCGAGAGCTCGTATTGAACCGTCCGATTACGAGTGTGCTCAGTTTAGAGAAAGAGTACACATTTGAAGATTTAATCGATTTGAAAGAGTCGTTATCACTCGACTTTAGTACGGAAGAAGAACCGTATATTTTACGTGTGGCATTTTCTGTTACACAGAGAGAAACCGGATACGTCACCGGATTAATTGCGGTCATACATGACAATACCGAGCAAGAAAAAATTGATATGGAACGTCGAGAATTCGTTTCGAACGTTTCTCATGAACTTCGCACTCCGTTAACGACGATGCGAAGTTACTTAGATGCTCTTGCGGAAGGTGCGTGGCAAAACGAAGAAATTGCGCCGAAATTCTTGCACGTCACACAAACTGAAACGGAGCGGATGATTCGTCTCGTCAATGACCTTTTAAAATTGTCGCGGATGGACAGTGAAGAATACGAATTAAATCAAGAATTTGTCGATTTTAATAAATTTTTCAGTGCAATTATTGAACGGTTTGAATTTTCTAAGTCTCAAAATGTTCAATTCCAACGTCAATTTACAGATGAGTCGCTATTTGTTGAAATTGACCCGGATAAAATGACACAAGTGATCGACAATATTATTTCGAACGCTTTAAAATATTCACCTGATGGTGGGACAGTTTGTTTCGGCATTGAAAAAGCAGAAGATGATATTATCGTCTCGATTGCCGATGAAGGAATGGGTATCCCTCAAGATATGGTCAAGCGTATTTTTGATCGCTTCTACCGAGCAGATCGTGCACGCTCGCGAGCGATGGGGGGCACTGGTCTAGGATTAGCGATTGCGAAAGAGATGATTCAAGCACATGGTGGAACCATTTGGGCAGAAAGTGAAGAAGGAAAAGGAACGACGATCTTTTTCACATTGCCTTTAGAGCAACACGAGGATGGTGAATGGGATTGAAGTATATCGAAACAATCAAATCGGTCGTACTATTCGTATTAGTAATGATTAGTGTCGCTCTCACTTTTACCATTTGGACGTACACACCAAATCATGAAACATTAGATTCAGCAAAAACGATCGATATTTCCATCGCTGAAAAGAAAAAAGTTGAACAGCTCATCACACCGTACAAAGTTATTTATCGCAATAATGTATTGCGAGGGAGTCATGAAGAAATACGGTTAAGTGAGCTGTTAGAAGAGATGAAAGACTGGTCAATTCGCGATTTGACATTAGAACGTGAACAGTTTACGAAAGAACGTGTCGATGAATTGATGAGTGCTGAACAATCTTTATTATTATATTATTTCGGAGAAGTACCGTTCCGAATTTTTGAAAACATCATTACTGTACAAGATGGAAATGTACCTGAAGGAACATTCGATCGCCTCGTCGTAACGCGTACGGGAGATGAGATGGAAATGCATTTCATTAACCGAAAACACGAATATTATTACACAGCTTCCGTAACGGTTCCACAGTTAAAACGTACAGAAAATTTCTTTTTAACGTGGTCGAATGAATTAGACGTTTATGAAAAAGTGTTAGGCAATACGATTACGTACTTAGCGATTCCACAAAATGAATTGTTAGTGAATCAAAACACATATTACCAAGAAGAAGTAACACCTACTCGTTTTCGCGATGCTTTATTCGCTGATCCGAACGCTGTGAGACGAAGCCAAATCGGTTCGGTACAAGAAGAATATGCGGACAATCATGCTTTAATGACTGTTGATATGCTGACGAAACAGTTAAACTACGTCTATCCATCAGCGGAAAGTAATGAAATTGCGATACCTTCCGAATTGTTGTATCAATCAATCGATTTCATTAATGAACACGGAGGTTGGACAGACGATTACCGTTACGTATACATGAACCCAATTACACGTTACACTCGTTTTAAATTGTTCGTTGAAGGTTTACCGGTTCATAGTGAAACGAAAGTGTCGACGGAAATTGTGCAACAATATGGAGAAGGTCGGGTATTTCGTTATACACGCCCTTACTATACGTTTGATGCGACGTTGTTAATTGAACGCAACTTAGTTACTTTACCTTCAGGAGTTGAAGTGATTGAACATATGAAACGGAATCCTACTGTCGATTTAGAAGCGATAGAAGATGTCATCGTCGGATACATGATGCAACCAGACTTTGACAATCGTCTCTTCAAATTAATTCCTGCTTGGTTTTACAGTGTGAACGGTGTTTGGCATCATTATGATTTAAATGAGACGGGAGTGGCACGATATGGATTGGGGTAAAACGAAAACCATTTTTATTATCGTCTTTTCTATCGTCAATATCTTTTTATACTCTTTATACGTCAATCAACAAGATCAAGTGAAAAATGTTGAAGTATTAGGATCTGTGTCAGTTGCCGAAACATTGAAGCTCGATAATATTACGTACGATGCTTTACCACAAGGTGAATTTGATTCATCCTATATTTCAGCGAATATCGTAAAATTTACAGAAGAAATTACGTCAAGCTTAAAAGGACAAACTCCAACGATTGAAAACGAAACGACATTGCGTTCATCACTTGAAAAGCCATATGCTATTTTTAATACGGCGGGGAACCTACATCAAGTAGAGGAGTTTTTAGAGAAATATGTATACTGGGGCGAGCAGTATATGGTTTGGGAAGTGGATAAAGAAAATCATACCGTGACTTTATTCCAACAAGTGTTTGACGAACCGATTTATTATAGTCCGAGCGCACAGTTAAAATTATATTTTAATCGTGACGGTGAAGTGTATCGTTATGAACAACGCATGTTGGATGCGTTCGTCAGCTTCAATCGCAAAAAAGATTTAGTAACACCTTTTGAAGCGATCAGCTCTTTATCGACGCGCGGCAAACTACGTCCAAATTCAACGATTAAACAAGTGAAGTTAGGGTATTCAACACTCGTCCAATTTACAGAAAACCAAGTGTTTGCGCCGACTTGGCAAGTTGAGGTAGAGCTTGAAGATGGTACGATTGAAAATTATTTCGTCAATGCCATTGAAGGAAAAGTTGTCGACTTAAAGCAAGAAAAATCAATAGAGGAGTGACGAAATGCAGTTTAGTGTGTTAGCGAGTGGGAGTACTGGAAATTCGCTCTACGTCGAACATGAAGGCAAAGGTTATTTAATCGATGCTGGACTGAGCGCCAAACGAATGACAGAACAGCTCACCGCAATCGGTCGCTCTATCGATGATGTAGAAGCGGTCTTTGTGACGCATGAGCATAGTGACCATATTAAAGGGGTAGGCGTACTTGCACGCAAGTACAAACTACCGATTTACGCGAATGAAAAAACATGGGCGGCGATGAGCAAATCGATTGGCCATGTTCCGTCCGACTTACAATACAATTTTAAAATGGAAAGCGTCGAATCATTCGGAGGACTTCAAATCGAATCATTTGGAGTCTCTCACGACGCTGCAGACCCGATGTTTTATACGATGCATGCAAATGATCGAAAACTCGCGATCATTACAGATACGGGCTATGTGAGCGATCGTATGAAAGGCATCATTCAAGCGGCGGACGCATTCGTCTTTGAATCGAACCACGACGTCGGCATGTTGCAAATGTGTCGTTATCCATGGTCGGTGAAACATCGAATTTTAAGCGACGTCGGCCACGTTTCCAACGAAGATGCGGCAGTGGCGATGAGTGATGTCATTGGAGATAAAGAGACTAAAATATTTTTAGCTCACTTAAGTAAAGATAACAATATGAAAGAATTAGCTCGTATGACGGTATCTCAAATATTGCAGTCATTTGATGTACCGGTCGATCATCAAGTGCAATTGTTTGATACGGATCCAGATATTCCGACAAAATTAATGAATGTATAAACAGTTATCCACAGTACATCGTTTTGTAATGAAAATTTACAAAACGATGTTTTTTTATTGAAAAGAAAGCAAGTGTGGATAACTTGATTAAATTGTGGATATATTAAAACACTAATTATCAGATGATTTGAAATCGTTGTACAGCTTGATATGTCTAGCTTGAATCGTTAAAATGAAAAAGGAATAAAGAAAGTAATTTTCAAAAAATGAAAAAGTTATCCACAATATTAAAGACATTTACAAAAACCATACATATAGTGGCGAACATACATTCATCCACAATATGTAGATAACTTGTGGATAAGTGGAGGAAAAAATATTATGCAAATGACAATCATCTCAGTCGGAAAGTTAAAAGAGAAGTATTTGAAGTTAGGCATCGCTGAATTTGAAAAACGATTGCAGGCGTATACGAAGATGAAAATGATTGAAGTCCCTGACGAAAAAGCGCCAGAACAATTGAGTGAAAGTGAAATGGAATTAGTGAAGAAAAAAGAAGGAGAGCGCATTTTAGCGAAAATCGGCGCACAAGAATACGTCATCGCGCTCGACCTACAAGGAAAGATGTGGACGAGCGAACAACTCTCTTCTGAAATCGAATCACTCATGACGTACGGCAACAGTAAAATTACGTTTATTATCGGAGGATCACTCGGCATACATGAAGACGTGTTAAAGCGAGCAGACGCAAAGCTCAGCTTCTCCAAAATGACTTTCCCTCACCAACTAATGCGCCTCATTTTAGTCGAACAAATTTACCGCGCCTTCCGCATCATGAACGGAGAACCGTATCATAAATGACAAAGAATCATATATCGTATGGTACGATTATGATGGCAAAAGAAAGGAGTATTTTGAGTGAAGAAAACCCAGTTTATTATTTTAGCCGTCGTCATGAGTTTAATACTCGGCGCTTGTTCGTCCTCGAACGGCATGAAAGTAGGAAGTAGTGGGAAGGCTGAGCGGTATGCTGAATATTATGGAACGTACGAGAAAGTGTCAGAAGGGGAGTTAGAAGGGAACTATTTTGAAGATTACGAAGCGGTTCCGTTAGAAGATTATACCGGCTCCAAGACGATCACATTAAAAAGCAATGTACATATGAGTCTTATAACCGTCATTACTATAGCGATACGGGAGAGTTGTATCGTGAAGTGACGCGAAAATATCAATATCAATTTAAAGACAATCAAATTTTACGCGAACGAGACATTGACGAAACGAATTATAAAGCGTTCAAAAAATTGTATTACAACGACAACGGAGAGTTTGCGAAGTCAGAACGCGATCAATATGACGAATATGATTTAGTGAAAGAAGAAGAGGATTATGCTTTATTTGATGTGACGACATACGAAGTGAATGATGAAGAACAGGTTTGGAGTGACGGTCCTGAAAATCATTTAGAACATGATTTCATCAATATAGAAGGGCAATTGATTTCAGTCAATTATTATAAAGACGACGATGTGACAAAGGTTTCTCTTTACAAAAAAATCGATTAAAAATGAACATTTATTAAAGATTTGTAAATGGTTCAATTATTATTTTGCACTTTTGAAAATATAGAGTGAAAACGTTTTAATGAGCATATCTTGCGATAAAAGGATGTAAAAAACGGTTGAGATTATTTTTACCATACTATTCTAAAACATATTGCCATAATTGATTGTGAAAAGTTGATCATTCTCGTAACTTCTTTGTATAAAATATGTTAAACTATTGGATAGGTTATACAATTCCAGAAGAACCCGTGAGCGAATAGGAATGTGCATTTTTTCGGATTCTTTTGAGTATCGATAAAAAAGTAAGGAAGGTAAAGATGACTAATCAACAGATGAATACAGACGTTATTTTAATCGGCGCTGGTGTCATGAGTGCTACATTAGGAACTCTTTTAAAGCAACTCGCACCAGAATGGAACATCACAGTATTTGAGAAGCTTGACGCTGCAGGAGAAGAAAGTTCACATGAATTAAATAACGCTGGAACAGGGCACGCTGCATTATGTGAGTTGAACTATACGAAAGAATTAGAAGATGGTTCAATCGATATGAGCAAAGCTATTTCAGTGAACGAACAATTCCAAGTATCTCGTCAATTTTGGTCTTACTTAGTTGAACAAGGTCTTATCAAAAATCCAGAAGATTTTATTATGCCACTTCCTCACGTTAGCTATGTTCAAGGGGAAGACAATGTCCGTTTCTTGAAAAATCGTTATGAAACGATGATTCAAAATCCACTCTTTAAAGGGATGGAATTTTCGGATGACCTTGAAAAATTAAAAGAATGGCTTCCATTGATGATGGAAAACCGTACAGCAGGCGGAGAACCACTCGCTGCGACGAAAATTGATATCGGAACAGATGTGAACTTTGGAGCACTTACACGCATGATGTTCGAAAACCTCGAACAACAAGGTGTAGATGTCGAATACAACCATGTCGTTGAAGATATTACACGCCGTCCAGACGGTCGTTGGGACTTAAAGATTTTAGATACGAAAAACAATATTCGTAAATTCCAATCAGCGAAATTTGTCTTCATCGGTGGCGGTGGCGGAAGCTTGCCATTACTTCAGAAGACAGGTATTCCGGAAAGTAAACAGATCGGTGGTTTCCCAATTAGCGGAATCTTCATGGTTTGTAACAATCCTGAAATCGTTGAAAAACATAATGCGAAAGTGTACGGAAAAGCAGCAGTCGGTGCACCACCGATGTCTGTTCCACACTTAGATACACGTTACATCGATAACGAAAAATCATTATTGTTTGGACCGTTCGCAGGTTTCTCACCGAAGTTCTTAAAAACAGGATCGAATATGGACTTATTCGGCTCTGTTAAACCGAACAACTTAGTGACGATGCTTGCATGTGGTGCTAAAAATATGAGCTTAACGAAATATTTAGTAGAACAATTAGTGCAATCGAAAGAACAACGTATGGAAGAATTACGTTCATTCATTCCAGATGCGAAAGAAGAAGACTGGGAGTTAATCGTTGCGGGTCAACGTGTCCAAGTTATTAAAGATACACCTGAAGAAAAAGGTAAGCTCCAATTCGGTACGGAAGTTGTGACGGATGAAGCAGGAACAGTTGCGGCATTACTCGGTGCTTCACCAGGTGCTTCAACAGCAGTTCATGTCATGCTTGATGTGATGAACCGTTGCTTCCCAGAAGAAATGCAAGAGTGGGAGCCAAAAATTAAAGAAATGATTCCATCATATGGTGTCGCACTTTCTGAAAACCCAGAGTTATTTAAAGAAGTGCATGAAGCAACATCAAAATCATTAAAATTAACGAAATAAAACGAAAGGCTGTCTCCTAAAAGAGACGGCCTTTTTTTCCCTAGGAGGTTAAATAGATGAAGTGGACATCGAGTTACCGTACGTTACCCCGGATGTTTTATCAAGATGTTTTGCCGAGTGTAGCGAAGGATCCTTCTTTCGTGTTATGGAATGAGTCGCTCGCTGAACAATTGCAATTAACCGATTGGCACGATGAAATAGGTCTTTTAAAGTTGAGTGGTGCACAGTTAGATGATCATTGGGAACCTCTCGCACAAGCGTATATGGGCCATCAGTTCGGTCATTTAACGATGCTTGGGGATGGTCGTGCAATCTTGTTAGGAGAGCTTGAAACAGAGCGCAGTGTTGTGGATCTTCAGTTAAAAGGAAGCGGTCAAACTCCTTTTTCAAGACGAGGCGATGGACGAGCAGGACTCGGTCCGATGTTGCGTGAATATGTGATGAGCGAAGCCCTTTTCCATTTAAATATTCCAACAACACGCAGTTTAGCGGTCATTGAAACGGGAGAGACGGTGTGGCGCGAACGTGCTCATCGTGGAGCACTCGTCGTCAGAGTAGCGAGTAGCCATTTGCGAGTTGGAACGTTTCAGTACGCCTATCATTACGGAACGATCGATGATGTGAAAATTTTAGCGGATTATGCGATTCAAAAACATTATCCACATGTGGATAACGCTAACAATCGTTACATTTCACTATTTCGTGAAGTGATGAAACGACAAGCGGCACTCATTGCGAAATGGCAAGCGGTCGGATTTATTCATGGTGTAATGAATACGGACAATATGACGATTAGCGGAGAGACGATCGATTACGGGCCGTGTGCTTTTATGAATCAATACGATCCGGATACAGTATTTAGTTCGATCGATGCGCAAGGAAGATACGCATACGGTCGCCAACCCCAAATCGGCGGATGGAATTTAGCGAGATTCGTCGAGACGTTATTGCCGTTGTTTGGAGAAGGAGAAGAAGGACTTGAAATCGCACAACGTGAATTAAATGCGTATGGCCCTTTATTTGAACATTATTGGCTAGAAGAAATGCGAAAGAAACTCGCTTTGCGTGAAGGAGAAGAAGCATTACTCGATGAATTATTCGTCTGTATGCGCCGTGAACAGCGCGATTGGACGGAAACATTCCGAGATTTAACAGTGAAAAACGAAGAAGGCTTACAATTGGAACGTTCCGAAGAGATGAAAGATTGGTACGTGAAATGGCAACAAGCGACAAAAGGAAGAGAACAGGAGCTTCAAAAAATGCAAGAAGTGAATCCTGCTTTCATTCCGCGCAATTATCTCGTCGACCAAGCGATTGAACGGATGGAATTGACGAATGACCGTACTTTGTTAGAACGCTTGCTTCAGTTAAGTCGCGAGCCTTTCGCATATACAGAAGAGCAATTGGCATACCGATTACCAGAAGAAGAAAAATCGAGAATACATCAAACTTTTTGTGGGACGTAAAAAACGACTAGTTTTCTAGTCGTTTTTCTTTTGGACGATAAAGCCGAGATGACGTCCACATTGACGATTACGTCGATAAGAAAAAGCGTTTGACGTATCGAATGTGCAGCGCTCGTCGAAATGGAGATGGTGCGCTGGAATGCCGGATTGGATGAGCTGTTGTTGCACGATTGCGCGCGTATCGATATGCCACTTATTCGTTTCTTCTTTAAAATGAATGAACGGTAAAGTACCATCGAGTTTCGCGAATTTCTCATATACATCGCGGTCCACTTCGAAATTGTGTTGTTGGATGGAAGGACCGACGAATACGTGAAAGTCTTTCATGCTGCATCGCTCATTATTTTGAATCGTTGCAAATGTTGTGCCGACGATGTTTTGAAGTGTACCTTGCCAACCTGAGTGAATGGCACCAATGATATGATCTCGTTCGTTGTAAAAGAGGAGGGGAATACAATCGGCGACAAATGTGGAAAGAACGATATCGAATTCATTCGTATAAAGTGCATCTGTATTTGGAATCCCTTCTTCATAACAAAAAGCGCCACGACCTGCATCTTCGTATGTCACTTTATGAACGTTCGCACTATGCGTTTGTTGGGCACAAACGAATTGTTCGAGCGGATAGTGAATCGCTTCAGCTAACGTTTGCCGGTTTTTTATAATATCCACATGTGGATGACCGGTATGAAGTGCCATTGAAAAGTGACTCGGCTTTGTGTCATCTTTCATCGTCCATCCTGCTATAATAGCGTCTCTCTTTTTCCATTCAATCATAAGCTCACCTCGAATAGTATATTTGAAAAGTAAAAATAAAATCTGTACCAATACAGAAAGTATAACAAAAAAATTCGCAAACGACGAAATCGTTTGCGAACGAATATTAATGTGTGAAGTTATCGAAGTATCCTTGAATGTAGACGATCGGCGTTCCTTTATCTCCACTACCTGAAGTGAGGTCAGAGAGTGAACCGATTAAATCTGTTAAACGACGAGGTGTCGTCCCTTGAGATTCGACCGCATCTGTTAAATCTTCGTCTTTATTTTGAATAAATTCGTGTAAAGCTGCATTTAAAGCGTCGCCTTCTAAATGAGCGAAGTTGTTATCTGCTAAATATTTAAGCTTCACTTCATTCGGTTTTCCTTCGAGTCCAGCTGTGAAAGCAGGAGAGACGACTGGATCAGCGAGTTCCCAAATTTTCCCCGCAGGGTCTTTGAATGCTCCGTCTCCATATACCATTACTTCAACTTGTTTGCCAGTCACTTCTTTCAACTTCTTTTGAATGTTGTCGACGACTGGTTGGCAATCGCGTGGGAATAATTTTAAACCATCGTCTGTCGATTTGTTTGATCCGAGTAAGCCGAACTGTTCGTTATAGCCACTGCCGTCAACAGACTGCGCTAAAATATCATCCAATGTGTGTACGAGTTCTGCGCCATTTTCTTCTAAAATGCGCTTCGTACGGAAACGTGTATGAATGTCACATGCGAGAACATGTTTCGTATATTTTAAAATTGTTTTTGGTTTTTGAGAGAAAATAATTTCACATTCTGTGCCGTATTCTTCAACGAGTGAACGATAATACTCGATATAGTCGACACCAGTGAATGTATGTTTTTGATATCCGAACAATTCACGGAATTCTGCTTCTGTTAAAACATCTGTCCACGGGTTGACACCTTTCGCATCTAATTGGTCTAAACTAATTAAATGGTTTCCGACTTCATCCGCAGGATAGCTAAGCATAATGACAACTTTTTTAGAGCCTTTTGCTACGCCTCGTAAAATGTTCGAAAAGCGGTTACGGCTTAAAATTGGGAAGATGACCCCAATTGTTTCATCTTTAAATTTTGCGTGCACATCTTGTGCGATTTGATCAATTGTTGCGTAGTTACCTTGAGCACGAGCGACGATGGATTCCGTAATTGAAACGATGTCGCGATCGCGAATTTCAAACCCTTCCACTTCTGCGGCTTTTAAAACACTGTCGACGACGATTTGTTCAATGTCGTCACCTTCAAGAATAATTGGGCAACGGAGACCTCTTGAGACTGTTCCTACTACTCGTTCCATTATAAATCGCTCCTTCAAATTGATAAAATGACAATTTTGTACACTTGTACTATACCGTACTTTCATGCTATAAGTAAAATTAATATATTCTATAAGTGGTATAAGGAGAGGTTATATTGATTAAATTAGATTTATACCGCATTTTTTATGAAGTGGGAAAATACGCGAGTTTTTCGAAAGCGGCCGAAGCTCTTTATTTAACGCAACCAGCTGTCAGTCAATCGATTCGTCAATTGGAAGAGCAATTGGACGTTCGTTTATTTAATCGTACGACGAAAGGAGTGCATTTAACGAAAGAAGGCGAATTACTTTATGAATATGCGCAATCAGCCATTCATTTATTGGAAGCAGGAGAACGTAAATTGGATGAATTAAAGGGTGTCGCTTATGGAGAATTAGCGATAGGTGTAGGGGATGCGATATCGCGTCATTATTTAATGCCATATTTAGCTCAGTTTCATCGTCTGTATCCGAATATTAAATTTCGCTTAGAAAATGGAACGACGAATGAATTGAGACAATTATTAAAGCAAGGAGATTTAGATATTGCATTATGTAATTTGCCGATTGAGGATGAACAGTTAGCGATTATCCCTACATTTGATGTACAAGATGTTTTCGTATACGGAGAGAAGTATCAAAAGCTATTAGAAGGTATCGTTTCGTATGAACAACTCGCGAAACTGCCTTTAATTATGTTGGAAGGAAAATCGAATTCTCGTCAATATGTCGAATCGTATTTGAAATTGAAGGGCGTCGATATTGAGCCGGAGTTTGAATTAGGTTCTCACGATTTGCTTTTGCAATTTGCGAAGACGAATTTTGGAGTGGCAGCAGTGACGAGAGAATTTGCGACGGAATATTTCCGAGAAGGAAGTTTAAGAGAAGTGCAATTAGAAGAACCGATCCCACAAAGGCAAATTGGGATTTGTTATTTAAATACGGTCGCGCTCTCGCCAGCAGCGGAACGATTTTACAATATTGTAATACATCCAGTAGGTTAGAAGTTCAAAAGAGGAGGGAAAGGAGTATACTATAGAGAAAGGAATGTGATCAAAATGAAAAATTTTCATACGGGGGAAGCAACATTTATTTCACACGTACATTTGAATGTAAGCGATTTAACGACGATGGTGCAATTTTATGAAAATGTGATTGGCTTACACGTTTTAGAACAGTCAGTCGATACAGCGACTTTAGGAGTAGGAGACGAGGCATTTTTGACATTGCATGTGCCAGTCGGAGTGAAGCCGAAACAACGTAAAGAGACAGGTTTGTACCATTTCGCAATACTCGTTCCGACGAATCGTGATTTAGGAGTCGTATTACGTCATTTAATTGACCTTCAAATTCCGCTAGGAGCAGCTGATCATATCGTCAGTGAAGCCCTTTACTTATCAGATCCAGAAGGCAATGGAATTGAAATATATGCAGATATCGATTCGGATATGTGGACGTGGGAAAATGGACATGTGACGATGTCGACATTGAAATTAGATCATAATCAACTATTGCAGTTAAGTGAAGGAGAAGCGTGGAACGGTTTACCAGAAGGTACGAAAATGGGGCATCTCCATCTCCACGTTTCGCAATTAGAAGAAGCGCGTCAATTTTATGAAACGCTCGGTTTTCAAGTCGTGTCAGAATTGCCGACCGCATTATTTATGTCGACGGAAGGGTATCATCATCACATCGCAGTGAATGTGTGGAACGGTACGAATATTCCGACGCCTGAACCGGAGACAGTAGGCTTACGTAGTGCTATCATGCAATTTGAAAATAAAGAAGCTTTAGAAGAAGCTGTCCAGCGTTTACAAGGAGCGAATTATTCCGTTTCTAACGAACAAAATGGATATGAAGTGAAAGATCCTTCAGGCAATACGTATTGGTTGAAAGGATAAGAATAAAACAAGATTGTTGGAGGAAGATACAAATGTCTAGAAAAAGGCTACCGAAGTTACCACCGATTGAAGAAATTCGAGAAGGAACGTATTTATGGAGTGCAAATGATAAGACGAAACAAAACGCCAACATTACGAAATATATGAACTGGTTACGAGAAGAAAAACAGCTCGACTTTAAAAATTACGAGCAATTGTGGCACTGGTCTGTCGAAGAGATGGAAGATTTTTGGCAGTCTATTTATGAATACTTCCCATTTGATCATGAAGAACCGTATGAAGCTGTCATGTCGACGAAACAAATGCCGAAAACGAAATGGTTTGAAGGAGCGCATGCGAACTATGCCGAGCATATTTTAAAAGATGCTGACCTGTCACGAATCGCGGTTTATTCGAAGTCAGAAACGCGAACAGATGTCGTCAAAACGTGGAAAGAGTTGACGAATGATGTTTTAAAATTAGCGACGTATTTACGTGAGCATGGCATTCGTAAAGGAGATCGTGTCGCGGGGTATTTGCCGAATATTTATGAAGCGGTCGTTTCACTTTTAGCAACAGCGAGTGTCGGTGCCATTTGGACGAGCGTATCTCCAGACTTTGGATTAGAAAGTGCGATGGCGCGTTTCGGACAAGTGAAACCGAAGTTAATTATCGCTGTAGGTGGTTACACGTATAAAGGTATCCAGTACGATCGCCGTGAAGAAGTGCGTCAAATGAAAGCGCAACTCCCATCAGTTGAAGGAATTATTTTCGTCCCTTATGTCTTTGCAGCGCCGAAAAATGATTACATTCATTTATGGCCAGAAATTATGAATACGTCTCCGATTGCGCTCGAAGATTTCCAATTTGAACAGATGAAATTTAATGATCAACTTTGGATTTTGTATTCTTCAGGTACGACAGGAAAGCCGAAAGGGATGGTGCATACGCACGGGGGCATTTTATTAGAAATGTACAAAGCGAATGCTTTCCATCTTGATTTAACGTATCGTGATACGATGTTTTTCTATACGACGACAGGTTGGATGATGTTCAATTTATTGACGAGCAGTTTGTTAATGAAAGGGGCGATCGTTTTATATGACGGTCATGCGGCTTATCCAGATGAGATGAAAATTTGGGATATGGTCCAACAGACGAAGACGACGGTGTTTGGTTCTAGTCCCGCTTACGTTCAACTGATGCGTAAACAAAATCAAAAGCCGAATGAGACGTATGATTTCAGCAAATTAAAGACGATTGTGTTGAGCGGTTCACCGGCTAGTCCAGAAGTGTACCATTGGCTTTATGACAATGTGAAGCGTGACATGTGGGTGACGTCGCAAAGTGGTGGAACTGACATTTGTTCAGGATTCGTAGGAGCAATCCCGACAGAGCCAGTTCGTGCTGGAGAAATTCAAGTGCGAGCACTCGGCGCAGCAGTATTTGCTTTCGATGAAATGGGAAGACGTGTATACGATGAAATAGGGGAGCTCGTCGTTGTCAATCCGATGCCGTCGATGCCACTTTATTTATGGGACGATCCGACAGGGGCTCGTTATGAAGCGAGTTATTTCTCCGTTTATCCGAAAGTGTGGAGACATGGAGACTTTATTGAGATTATAAAAGATACAGGATCCATCATTATGCATGGTCGTTCAGACTCTACGTTAAATCGTGGCGGTGTCCGTATCGGAACGAGTGAGATTTATCACGCCGTTGAAGCGAATCCACTCATCGATGACAGTCTCGTCGTGCATGTCGATATTGGCGATGTCAAATCGTATATGCCACTGTTCATTAAGTTAAAAGGTGGAGCACAATGGACAGATGCAGCGACAGACATTTTAAAAGAGCGTATTCAAGAACAATATACTGCTCGTCACGTGCCAGATATGGTATATGTCGTGAATGATATCCCGTACACATTGACTGACAAAAAGATGGAAGTACCGGTACGTCGTATTTTGTCAGGAGAAGCGTTAGAAGAAGTAGCGAACCGTGAAGCGATGCGCAACCCAGATGCATTATATCCATATGTTGAATTTTATGAAACAGTCATTAAACCGATGAAGGGGTAAAAGCGATGTGTGAGAAATGTAAACGACGATTGCGTATGTTAGTGATGGTTTTTGCTTTAGGTTCTTTACTCTTTTTAGGGACATCATTGTTTGAGTGAAAGGAAGGGAGCAGCATGACAATATGTGATGCTGCATAATACATATGAAAAAACGAGCATTGACGATTGCTGGTTCTGCCGCACGTGGTGGAGCAGGCATTCAAGCAGATATTAAAACATTTCAAGAGCTAGACGTGTACGGAGTGGCCGCAATCACAGCATTCGTCGCGAAGCATCCTGAAACGAATCAAGGGATTTTTCCGCAGTCTGTGGAAGCGATTGAAGCACAAATTCATACGATGTTGACGGATATCGGATGCGATGCGTTAAAGACGGGAATGTTATTTACAGAAGAAATTATTGAAGCGGTCGCATGGCAAATTGATCAAAGTGGAGTTTCGTCAATCGTTATTGACCCGGTCATGATTGGCAAAATGGGGTCAAAATTGTTGAAGGACGATGCAATTCAAGCGTTGAAGGCAAACTTATTACCACAAGCGACAATCATGACACCGAATATGTATGAAGCGGCTTATTTATTAAATGAGCCACTCGATGCTTTACAGGAAGAAGTAGATTTAATCGATGCGGCTCGTCGTCTCCATACGTACGGTTCGCAATATGTTTTAGTAAAAGGTGGCCGTTTAGACGGTCCCGCCGTTGATATTTTATATGACGGACAGTCATTGTATCGCTACGTCGCACCTCGTATTGATACGATTCATACGAATGGTGCAGGATGCACGTATTCTGCGGCAATTACAGCAGAACTTGCGAAAGGGAAGCCGATAACAGAAGCGGTATTGATAGCGAAACGCTTCATTACAGCAGGTATCGTTCATGCAGTTCCTTATTTAAATGGTCCTGGACCGACTGATCACGCTGCGTATCGCAAGTTTGGAGAACAAACGGTATACATGGAAGAGATTTTATAAAGAAAAGCCGAATGATTGTTGAGTCATTCGGCTTTTTCAATATGCATCATCGATTCTGCTTCCACTCCACTTACAGAATAGCCCGCTCCTTTTGCGCAAAAAATAGAGCTCGATGTAAAGTGTGGATCGGCATTTGAATCGTACACACTCGCTTCGATCACTTCTTGTTCATTGTGACAATAGTCGAAATGTGTCACCGTAAATCGTAAAGAACCGAGACCTTTCGTAAACGAATAAAATTGCTCGGGATAATGTAAAAAACGTGCGACGGGAACGACAGCTTTAACAACGAGAGAAGTCCCTCTTTGTACAGGTGCTTCACACGTTCCGTGCAATTGTTGAATGTCTGTCATTAACTTACCGATATGTTGTTCGGGGATTGTGAATTGGACGGTATACATCGGTTCCAGCAAGCGTACTTTCGCCTTTTCCAGTCCTTGACGAACCGCTCTCCACGTCGCTTGTCGAAAATCTCCTGGTGAAGAATGTTCTTTATGCCCACGCCCAGCGATACATGTGATTGTGACATCCGTTAATGGTGCGCCTGTTAAAATACTGCGGATCGGCTTTTTTAAAAGTGCATTTCGAATTTCTGTTCGATTGCCGCTCGTCATATCGTTCGGATGCGTCTCGTCTTGAACGTGAATACCACTATTGAGCGGTGCTTGTTCGATGCGCACATGTACTTCCGCATAGTGACGAAGGGGCTCGAAATGACCGTATCCGACTGTACTTCCTTCAATCGTTTCGCGATATAAGACGATTGGCTCGCCGAAAGAAATAGAGAGTTGAAATCGTTCAAGCACGGTTTGTTGTAACGTTTCGAGTTGAATCGGTCCGAGAATGTGAATGTACAGTTCGGCACTCTCTCGTTCCCACAGTACTTGTAAAGAATCATCCTCCTCGTCCAGTCGTTGAAAAACTTTCACGAGTTCGTGTTGAGAAATGGTTTCAGAACCGATGACGCGAGCACGCAATGTCGGAATAAATGTCGCTTCGACTCGTTTGCGTCCTCCTTGTAAGCAGTCATAAACAGACACATCACGCGCCCCGAGCAGTGCTACGAGTTCACCAGCTTCTGCACGTTGAACTGTTTGAAATCCAGCTCCACGATACGAACGCAGTTGTGTAATTTTCACTTGTTCGTCCCCGATTATGACGTCATCACGTACTTCTAAAGCTCCTGATTGTAATTTAATAAACGTATTTTTTTGCCCTTGTGCGTCATCACGTATTTTGTAGACGAATCCTGTCGCTTCGCCTTTTTCATCGTAAGAAGTAGGGGAATGCGTGTGGAAAAAGTCGAAAAAGGGAAGAATGCCTTCATCGTGAAGGGCAGATCCCGAACCGTAAAACAATGTACTTTGATGTTGAATTGAGTGCAAAACCGCATCATGTAAAGAGAGTGTATCGTTTAAAAATGCTTCGATTAACGATTCATCTGCTTCTGCTAACTGTTCGATAATGTCTTCGTTAAAAGCTCGTTCATACGAGAGGAGTGGTCGTTGTAATCTGCTGCTCGCTTCGTCACATACCGTTTCGAAGTCTTCATGCAGTTGATCCATTTTATTAAAGAAAATAAATGTCGGAATATGGTATCGTTGTAATAGTTCCCAAATGCTTTCGGTATGGCCTTGAACACCATCAGGAGCGCTAATAATTAAAATCGCATAATCGAGCATTTGAATAGAACGTTCCATTTCAGGTGAAAAATCGAGATGTCCGGGTGTATCGATTAAGTAATAGTGAGCATCTTTATAGGTAAATGTCGTCTCATCTGAAAACACTGTAATGCCGCGTTCTTTTTCGACGGAATGATAGTCGAGAAACGCCGTTTTTTCATCGACACGACCTTTCGTTTTAATCGATTCAGTCGCAACGAGCAATTGTTCAGAGAACGTCGTTTTACCAGCATCGACGTGTGCTAAAATACCGATTGTTTTTTTCATAAAAAGTCACCTTTTTTACTTTAGTATACGTGAAACAATACAAAACGAAAATGTTTCATATGAAACATCATGAGGGGGAGAGCGCATGCAAGAAGGGTATACGTTACAAGATCGAGCTTTTTGGTTTTTAGTATTTGGGTTAGGATTAGCGAGTATGTTCACATTCTCGGCAATGTACGCGACGCAGCCGTTAATGCCGAAGTTTACAGAACAGTTTCAAGTTTCCGTATCGCTCAGCAGTATGACGATGTCTATTATGACAATCGGACTTATTTGCGGGCTTGTCGTTGTAGGGGTTTTGTCTGATCGGAACGGGCGCTCACAATTTGTGAAATGGTCTTTATTATTGTCAGCTATTCCGTTCTTTATCATTCCATTTTTGCCATCATTTTCACTTATTTTATTGTTGCGTTTCATTCAAGGATTTACGATGGCGGGAGTGCCGGCCGTCGGGTTAGCTTATTTAAATGAGGAAATTCACCCGAAGTATCAAGGGCTCGCGACAGCGCTATACATATCGTGCAATGGACTCGGAGGAATGATCGGGCGGATTTTTACAGGGATACTTGCGGAGCGTTACAGTTGGGAACTCGCTTTTTTCATCATTGGAAGTGCAGGTATCGTTATTTTAGTTTTGTTAATGATGACTTTACCGAAGTCGAATTATTTCACGCCAAGCGTCGTCTCGCTTAAAAAAGATATTGACGGATTCTTTTATCATTTGCGCAATCCGAAATTGTTAATGGTGTTCGGTTTAGGATTTATTTTGCAGTTATCCTTTACAGGAACGTGGACGTATTTACCCTTTTATTTAGCGGAAGCACCGTTTTCATTGTCTCTCGATAAAATATCGCTCATTTATGCGGCATACAGTTTTGGGATTATCGGAGCGCCTATTGCGGGTTATTTAGCTGCGCGTTATACGGTAAAGCGTGTACGGGCAATCGCTTTATTCGTTTTAGTGAGTGGCGTTCTTTTAACATTGAGTCATTCACTTCCGATCGTTGTCATCGGGATGTGTGTCGTCTGTGGAGGCTTTTTCACTGCGCATTCTCTTACGGCAACGACTGTTAGTCAAGAGGCAACACATCATAAAGGAAGTGCCTCGAGTTTATATTTAATTTCGTATTATATTGGAGTAGCAGGAGGGAGTACTTTACTTAGTCCTGTTTGGGAATATGCTGGATGGTTCGGAATCGTTATGAGTGCCTCTTGTATTCCAGTACTTTATTATGCGATTCTCCGCTTCTATCAAAGAAAACAAACGATATAAAAATCACGCATGAAATGTATAGCGTTTCATGCGTGATTTTTCATTTATTCGTACACGTCTGTTGATTAACTAATTTTTACCACCAAAAACTAACAAAAAAGAGAGATTCCATGTAAAATGTA